>JAKSBK010000547.1 GCA_022361155.1 Pseudomonadota bacterium | reverse complement strand
GTTGAACGGTGCAGCCGCTTACACGGCCGCGCTGAGCCAACGATGGTAGACTGAGGGGATGGCGCTCGCGTTGCGAAGCAGGTGCGGGGTGCTGCTGGCTTGTGGGCTGATGTCGCTTGCGTGCGGCTCCAGCGCACCGGTGACGAGGCCAAAGTCCGACGCGCCGATCCCTACACCTGCCAGAGTGACCCCGGCCACCTACGCCGGTGCCGTGCGATCGTACCGCCGCCTCGCCGTGCGCGACAGCCGGCTCCGTCGAGAGCTGGCAAGACGGCTTACGACCTACCTGGCTGCCCGCAATCAGGAGGTGCTGGACGCGGGCGACTACAAGGGGGTCGTCGAGCACGTGGTGGCGCTGACGTCGCTATCGACCCCCGAGGAGCTCTCACGCGGGCAGCTACCGGATGCGCTGCTGCCGCTGGCCGACTACCTGATCGCCAAGGGCTCCCCCCGCGGGGACGAGGCTCGGGTTCTCAGTGGCCTGCTGATCAAGCGGCTGCTCATGCCGCACGCCGATCGTCTGGCCGCGGACTACGACCGGCTGGCACGTTGGACTCGGGAGGTCAGGCGGGCGCTTAGCGGGCCGTTGGAGCGCTTTGACGGGCTCGTCGAGGCCTGGGAGGAGCATGCGCGGATTATCCCCACGCACGACACGCTGCGCACGCTGGCACAGCTTTACATCGAGCGGCGCGACGCCATCGAGGAGCTGTCGCAATCCCCGGAGGGGCAGCGCAGCTTGCTGGCGCAGCAGGGCCTGCGGTCCGTGGTCTCGCGTATTCAGCGCGCCGGCATGAACGCCGCGGCCGTGTACCTGCGCCACGGCAATACCGCGGCCGCCCTGCGGGTCGTGGAGGGCATGTCGGCGTCCAGTGCCGTGGAATCGCCGCTCGTTCGCTTGCTTCGTCAAACACGCAGCGGCGGCCAGGAGCGGTTCGGAGCGCTGCTCGAAATGGCGGAAGCCTACCTGGGGGTGGGCCGGCTCGGCGTTTCGGCCGGCCTGTGCTGGACCGGCTTGCGCGAGGCTCGCTCGGATTCACGTTTTGCGCTGTGCCTGGCTCGCGTGGCTTCCGCGAAGAAGGACTATGCGGGGGCCACGGCCTGGTACTCGGAAGCGATCGAGCACGCACCGCACGCGAGGGGCCTGTACGATGAAGCGCTCCAGGTGCTCAGCCATCTGATCAACGACAGGCTCTTCGACACCGACCAGACCAGCACCCGGCGTCTCGCACGCCACGCCGGCAAGATCCTCGAGCAACGCGTGCGTCGCTGGCCAGATTCGCCTCCACCCGTGCAGCCGGAGCAACTCTACCTCGCGCTCGGGATGGCCGAGATGAACGGCGGCAACGCCAAGGCGGCGGCGCGCTGGCTGCAGGCGAGCGTGAAAGAGCGCGCCACCGCTGATGCGCTGAAGGAGCTCGGCTTGCTGGCTGCGCGCACCGGGCGACCCGTGGCGGCCGTTGCGTTCTTCGAGCGTGCGCTCAAGCTCGTCGAGGCAATCGCACCCGCCTCGCGTGGCGAAAGGGAGCAGCAACGCGCGCAAACGATCGAACATCTGGCGGACGCCTTGCGAGCTCAAGGCAAGAACGAACAAGCCAGCGCCAGCTACATGCAGGCACTGAAGCTGTGGCTGCAGCTCGCGCCGCGCCTGCATGGGCCCGCGCTCGCCAGGAGTCATGTGCGCCGCGGAGTGCTGCTCAGCCACTTGAACCGGCGGCAAGGCAGCCGGCAGGCGTTCGCACAAGCGCTGCGAGCCGGGCCGACGAATCAGGGGGTGTATTCGGCGATCCTGTCGCACCTGGTGGTCGCGCAGGCCGATGCCGATTTCGCTCAAAGCGTGTTCCGGCGCGCCTTGCGAAAGCTCATGCTCGAGCCCGAATGGAAAGTGTATTTCGCCCTATGGACGAATACGATTGCCGCACGGTCGCATGCGAGCCTCGACCCGGAGGTGACCGATACATTGCGCGATCTTTGCGAGGGATCGGATTGGTCTGCCAAGCTCGCGAGCTTTGCCCTGGAGAAGCTCGAGTACCACGAGCTTTTGGCATCGGCTTCCGGGGTGGGTCAGCGCACCGAAGCCCATTTCTATGAGGCTGCACGCCGTCTTGCGAACGGTGACGTGCAGGGGGCCGCTGCCCTGTTCAAGGTCGTCCTGGACGGGCACATGGTCAATTTCTTCGAGCACGGCATGGCGCTCGAGTTGTTGCAGCAGCGCGACGCAGCGGATAGCCCCGCGACTGCCTATATGGATGGGAATCCATCGCGGCCGGCATCGATGGTCCCCTTACAAAAATGATTCGACCAATTGCAGGGCGAGCGCGCTCGACCAATCCCGGCGGCCATCGACACGCAGGCGGATCACACCGCGAGCGTCTACGATCCAGGTTTCCGGGTAAAGCTTGGTCCCGTAGCGATCCCGGACCACCGATTTGTCCGAATCGAAAAGGATGGTGAGCTCGTTGTTCGGTGGCAGAACGGCCGCGACCTCGTCCGGGCCCTTGTCGGTGGACACGGCAACAACCTGTATGTCCTCCCGTTGAAGTGTCATGCGCGCAAGGTCGTTGAGACTCGGTAGCTCTTGTACGCACGGCTGGCAGGTGACGGACCAGAAGTTCATGACCACCACCTTGCCGCGTTGTTCGCTCAGCTGCCAAGGCCTTCCATGGGCGTCGTCGAGTCTGAAGTCGGGTGCCAGCAGTGTGTTGCCGAAGTAGTGTTTGGCGGTCTTCTCTCGGCGTGCCGCCGCCTCGAAGGCGCTGTCGCCTATCATGGCGCGCACGGGTGCCTCGCTGCGGCGCCGCTCTCCATCCACCGCGCTGCGAGCAAAAAGAAAGAACAGCGGCGCGCCTACCGTCAGAGCGACTAGGGCAGCCACCAGCTCTTGGCGCAGGTCTAACATGCGTGCCTGCTCGCGGACCCGAGCACGTCGAAAACCGTCGGCGGTCTAACAACTTGATGGCCGAACCGCAAGTACAGCCCCCTTTCGTCCTCATGCAGCCAGGGCGCGAGCTGGCCCACCGCGTGGGCGTCGAAACGCGCAACCATGCGCCCGCCGCGGACGTTGCAGTACAGCATCCCGCCGGGATCCTGGCGCAGGCTGCTCGCCGCGAGGGGCTCGCGTGCGCCGCCCGACAGCACGAGCCACGGGCTGCCGTCGTCGGCTCGATGAAGCGCGCGCACGAAGAAGGGCGCGCCTTCAAGCGTGATATAGGCCCAATTGGTATTGTTCTTGAGGCAGTAGCGCCCGTCCTCGGCGAGTTGCACCCAGCGTTCAAACGCGCTCACGAGCCCCAGGTGGGTCACAGGACGCCCCTTGTCAAACCAGTTTCCGTCGGCGTCGCGTCGTATCTGCGTCTCGCGGCTTCGACCCTCGATCGAGGTCTCCGGCCGCATCACGGCTCCTTGATCCGGCTTCGGACACCCGTTGGCTGCCGGCTGGCGCTGCGCGGGCAAGCCCGCAGCGTGCTACCTTGCCAGGTTGGTAGGTAGATCGTGCACGGCGTGCGCTCCAAGTCTGCTCGTTTCTGGCGCATCACCGCGTACAGTATACTCCTTTTCTGCCTGGCTGCTCCGCCGGCGGTTGTCGCATTCGTGCGCTCCGGTTTCGCGCTGGATCTCGCGCGCAGGCAGGCGAGTGAGGCCCTTTACGCCGAGCTTGGTCTCGACACCAAGCTCGGCGAGATCACGATTGAGCTGCCGCGACTATCGCTGACTGCGCGTGACGTTGCATTGATGCACCCGGAGCATGGTGAGCTGGCCTTCGCCCAGCAGCTTGTGCTCGAAGCTTCGCTGCTCAGCCTGCTGCGAGGCAAGCCCAAGCTTCGTTCGATCGGAATCGAAGGCGCGCGGGTCCGGCTGCTGGTGCGGGATGGCAAGGTCGTCAATCTGCCCCTGTTGCGCGAGCGTCGAGCCGGCCCGTGGAATCTGCCCTTCCGGCAGCTGCGGATCTCCGATGCCCGGCTTGCGATCGACGCGGGCTCGCTGGGGCACGTCGAGCTGCTCGGCATGAGCGCACGAGTCGACGTTGCCAGGGGGGAGCTGGCCGGCATCGAAGTACGTGCGGGCGGTGGACAGGTGCGGCATCCGGCCGGCGAGGAGACCATCCACCGCGTGCTGGCGCGAGGCGAGTTCGCGCCCGGTCACGCGAGGCTGGCGCGGCTCTTGCTCGAAACCACCAGCTTTGATGTCAACCTGCGCGAAGCACTGGTGACCTGGCCCCTGGGTCGCGCGTACCGGGGCGATCTCGAGCTCGATTTCGACTTGGCCCGCATGAGGCAGTTGCCGTTCGGTTTCGATCTGCCGCTGCTTCGAGGCGATGCATCGCTAAAGGCGCGCTTCAGCGGCACTCGGAGCAGCCCGAGGGCCACCGGAGTGCTGCGGGTGAGGGACGCGTCGATCGGCGACTACCGCTTGGGCGAATCGGTAGAGGTCGCCTTCGAAGCCAATCGACACACGATCTCGATGCCGCGCGGGCAGCTGCGCATGCACAGGGGCGGGGGCAGGCTAGCGTTCAAGGGGGAGCTGGGACTGACCTCGCAGGTTCCGTTCGATGTGAAGGTCGACGTTGAACGAGTCTCGTTCGCGAACCTCATGCAACAACTGAACGTCACACCCGACGCCATTGTGGAGTGGCAGCTTGGCGGCCATTTCCGCCTGGCGGGCTCGCTTGCTCCTCTCAAGCTGCGCGGGCCTCTACGGTTTCGGACCCACGGCTTCCAGGTCACGCGGCAGGCCCATCATGTGAGGCCGGCCAGGTACGTGCTGCAGGTTCCGAAGGCCCGCGTCGCCGCCGAGGTCGCCGTGTCCAGCGAGGGCATTCATCTGCAAAACCTTCGAGCCGACGCGCCCCGTTCCGTCCTGCACGCAAGCGTGCTGCTCGGTTTTGATGATCGCCTGCGCGCGCATGTTCACAGCCGGCGCCTCGATTTGCGCGACGTCTCTCCCCTGGCCGACTTCCCTATCGCCGGCATCGGCGAGTTCGTTGCCGAGGTCGTCGGCTCCTACCGAGACCCGAAGGTCAGCGGCCGGCTGAACATGCACGACTTCGCCTTCAACACGTTCCCGCTGGGGGACGTCGAATCCGCCGCGATCATGGAAAAGGGGGGACACGCGGTGCGCTTCCCTTCGGTTCGGGCCGTCAAGCGCGGCAGTCGCTACCGAGTGGATGACATGTTGCTCGATTTCAGCAACGATCGCTTCGAGGCAACCGCTCGTTTGCTGGCTCACAAGCTGCTTTTGCGGGATTTCTATCACGTGTTCCACTACGGGCAGGACGAGCGCTTCAAGCCGTACCAAGGCGAGGTAAACGGTCGCGCTCAGGTTCACTACACCCACGGTTTTCCGGGCGACTCCCGCGCGGGCACCTTGGTAGCCGACGTGGACGTCGTCATCCCTCAGGTCAATCTGAAGGGCTTCCTTTTTGACAGGGGCCATTTCAGGGGCCGCTGGAAATGGCTTGATCACTACGAGGGCTACGAGGCGGGCATTCTGTCGGTCGAGCACGCGTCGCTGCGCAAGGGGCCCGGCACGGTGAAGCTCTCTGGGTCGATGAGGCTCGGCGCCAAGCTGGATATGGTCGTGGTGGCCGATCGCATCCGCTTCGGCGACACCGAAGGCCTCGCCGACCGCCTTCCGGATCTCAGCGGAACCTACGGGGTAAGCGGCACGCTGGGTGGCACGCTGGCACTGCCACGAGCGGACCTTGACGTGGTGGCGACCGGTACGGCATGGAAGGGGATGGCGCTCGGGGACGCGCGTGCCTACGTGCGCCTCACGGACCCCGAGGACCCGTGGGTGAAGCAGGCGCTCGCCTGGAAGCCCGGCAAGCCACCCGCCGATGCAAAGTGCGGGCATGCTCGCGAGGGATTGGCACGTGGCCGTTGGCCGGCCGATCCCGCCCTGCGTACGGTCAATGGCCCGCAACCTGCCCTGGTTCGTCCACAGGCCTTTCTCGTGTGTGGCAGCGGCCTAGGGGGCGCGCTGCGCGCGGACCTCGCTATGGGACGCACACTCGTGTATCCGCTGCGCGGGTTGGTCGCCTTCGACAGCCTGCCGGTCGCTTCGTTCGTGGTACCCCGATCCCTGCACGCGAGGGATCTGCACGGCTTGGTTACCGGCACGGTAACGTTGCATGATGGCGCCATGCTCGAGCCGCACACGCTGGTGGGCGACGTGTACCTGGATCGAGTAACGGTCGGCCAACGCGATGTTCAGCTGCGCAACGACAGCCCGCTCGCGCTGCGGGTGGAGCAGGGTGCGTTCCGCATCGGACATGCGGGCTTCGTGGGCCCCGGATCCCACTTGGACGTCTCGGGGCGCGGCTCGATCTACGACGGCCTCGATCTCACCTTGGCGGGACGGGTGGACCTCGGCCTGCTTGCGAGCTTGTCGAGCACGCTGTCGTCGGCTCGCGGCAACGTGGGGCTTCGCTTTTCCGTGACCGGCCCGCTCGAGCATCCTGGGATCTACGGTCATGCTGCGGTCGCCGACGCGGATGTGCGTTTCGCTTCCTTCGACACCCCCATCCGTGGACTTACCGGCCAGCTCACGTTCAGCGCTCAACGTGTCCTTTTGGAAGACTTTCGCGCCCGGGTGGGCGGCGGCGAGCTGGCTTTCGGGGGGATGGCCCAGCTGAGCGGCCGGCGCCTGGCGGCGTACAAGCTCGACGTCACCGCGCGTCAACTGTCGGTCTCGCCCGAAGAGGACATCGACATGCAGTTTGGCGGCAGCGGCACACTGCAATGGCAACAGGGTGATCGCTTGCCGCTGCTGCACGGGATCCTGCGTCTGACACGCATGCACTACGGCAGGACCATCCAGCTCGGCCGTATGGCGATCGGCGACATGTCCAAGAGCGAGCGCGCCAACGTGAAGCGCTACGATCCCGCTGCCGACCGCGTCGCACTCGACCTGCGCGTACTGCAGTTGGCGCCCATGCGGATCCAGACCAACCTGATCGACGCCGAGCTCGCGATCCAAGATACCGAGCGCGAGTTTCGGATCGTCGGCACGGATCAACGTTTCGGCGTCCTCGGAACGGTGGGCATAGGTCGCGGCACCGTGAGGTTCCGTGATTCTGAATTCAGCATTCGCGAAGGCCGGCTGAACTTCGACGACAAGACCAGTGTCGCCCCGCATTTCGAGGTTCAAGCCGTCACCGACGTGCGTCGCTCGGTCGATCTTTCCAGGCCGGACTGGCACATTTCGATGCACGCAAAGGGCAACATCGATTCGTTCGAGCTTTCGATGTCGTCCGATCCCTACCTGTCCGAAGAAGACATCGTCATGCTGCTGACGATGGGGATGACGCGCGCGGAGCTCAATCAGCTTCAGGCCGGCTCCCTTCAGGGCACGGCGGCGCTCGAGGCCCTGGCCACTGTGACGGGTGTGGATCGGGAGGTGCGCAAGGCCGTCCCCGTCGACGATTTTCGAATTGGCAGCGCCTATTCGATGCGCACCAATCGTACCGAGCCCCAACTATTCGTGGGCAAGCGAATCGCCGATCGCGTTCGACTCAACGCGGCTACCGGTTTGTCCGAAGCGCGTGACTTCCGCACCAGCGTGCAGTGGCAGCTGAACAAGCGTACCAGCGTGGAAGCAGTCTACAACAACCAGAACACCGAAGGCACGAGCTCGTTCGGCAACGTGGGCGTCGACTTGAGGTGGCGACTGGAATTCGAGTGACTGGATGTCCTCGGCTCTAGGCGTGCCACCGACATTAGCCCGACTGCTAGCGTGCCTTGTGTTGTTCTGGGGCGCCTCGGTACAGGCGGAGATAACGCCCGACCTCCTGCAGCGACCGATCGTGCAGCTGCAGCTCGCGGGAGAGGGCGCCCTCATGGTGAAGCCCACCGATGTGGGCATCGCTGCAGGTGATCCGTTGACACGGAGCTTGATCCGCGCGGCGATCAGGCGCTTGTGGGCCTCCGGACGTTGGTCGGATGTTCAGATCGATGCCTTCGCTCTGCAGGCGGGTGCCCGGCTGGTGGTCTATCTGAGGCCACGAACCATGCTGCGGCGGATTCGATTCATCGGCAATCGCGTCGCCGACGAGCGGACCCTCACACGAGCCATGCAGGTTAGCGAGGGCAGCCAGACTACCCGAGAATCGCTGCCGGAGCTTCGGGGTCTGCTCCAACGCGCCTACAGAGACATCGGCTACCTCAACGCCCAGGTGGAGCTCGAGCTACGGGAAACGGACGAGCCCGCACAAAAGGTGCTGCTCGTGCACATCTACGAGGCCGAACCGACTCGCGTTCGCACCATCGTCGTGCAGGGGGATCCTCTTCCCACAGGTCTGTCAACCAAGCGCCTGGTGGGGCTCAGCCCTGGCGATGTGCTCGACCTCGGGCGGCTCCGACAAGGGCTGAGAAGCGGCCAAGGCGAGCTGCGAGCACGGGGGTTCCTCGAGGCCGTGCTTTCCGATCCGGAAATCGACGTGACAGCCGGAGCTGCCGACATGCGCTTGGAGGTTGCGGTGGGACCTCGCTACGAGATCGAGTTTGCCGGTGTGAAGCCGCTGAGGCGCAGTCAGGTTCGCGCGGCCCTCGCTCTACAAAAGGAGCGCCTGACCGCCGCCGCAGTGTCGGGCATGGTCGAAAGGGTGACCGAGCTCTACCGCAGGCACGGCTTTGCAGACGCAGCCGTGCGCATCACTCGCCGGCTACATGCGATCGAAGAGGACGAGCCGGCCGAACAAACCGCAACCTTGCTGCTCAACGTCGACGCGGGCCCGCAAGTCGAGATCGTGGCGATTCGCTTTCCAGGTGCGCGGCGATTTTCCCGGCAGTTTTTGCGCGATCAGATCCTGAGTTATCTAGAAGAAGAGCTTCCAGGGCCTGGGCTGCTTCACCCGGTGGACTCCGAGGTCGTGGACGCGCTCGGCTTCGAGACGGGCCGCAGACCCCCGCGCGAGGTGATGGCACCGCTCGTTCTGCGTCCGGCGGGCACCTACTACGAACCGAGCGTGCGCGAGGCCATCGAGCACCTGCTCGAGCTGTACCAGGCGGACGGTTACCTGTGGGCTCGAATCGGGCCGCCCGGCATCGCCCGGCTTGACGCTCAGCGCGCCGCCCTGGCGATTCCCGTTGTAGAGGGTCCGCGAGCGCGGGTGTTCAAGCTGACCCTGAGCGGCAATCGCGTGATCAGCTCTCGTGAGCTGCTGGCGGCCAGCGAGCTCACCCGGGGCGCTCCGTTCAGCTACCTGAAGCTCGAGGAGGCTCGCTTGCGCATATTGCAGGCCTATCGGGAACAGGGCTACCTGTATGCGGCGGTGAATGCATCGCCACGATTCTCGGGAGATCGGACACGCGCCGAAGTGGTGATGCAGATCGAGGAAGGTTTCCCGGTGCGCATCAAGCGTGTCGACGTCGTGGGTTTGGTCCGAACCAGTCGTGCGCTCGTGCTGGACATGCTCGAGCTACGCGAGGGCGAGCTGTATCGACCCTCGCGCGCGCGAGCAAGCGAAGAGCGCATGGCCGAGTTGGGGGTTTTCAGCGGCGTCACCATTCAGCCCGAAGATCCGGAAACCGCGGAGCGCGACAAGACGCTGGTCGTCCGGGTCACTGAACGCCGCAGTCAGTTCCTCGATTTTTCTGCGGGCGCGAGCACGGGTCAGGGTGCTCGCTCGGGGTTCGAGTACGGCTACCGCAACCTGCTCGGACAGGCGGTGGGCCTGTCGCTGCGGGTCCAGTTCGCCTACCAGTTCTTTTTTCAGCAGGATACGCTGGAGCAACGCTTCGATGATCTGACGCTCGCGGAGCGCCTGGAGCGACGCGCGACGCTGGGTATCACGATTCCCCGTATCAGGGGCTTGCCGGGGGTCCGTACGACGGTCGATTTCGTGCACCTGCGGGATAACGAGCGGGATTTCGGCTTCGACAAGAATGGCGTGACACTCACGTTTACTTACCGGCTGTTGCGCGGGCTAACGCTAGCGCTTTCAGAGGACCTGGAAGAGAACAACATCGGGCTCTTCGTCAACGAGAGCTTGGCGGCGTACCTCGCGCTTCCCACGATTCGCCAAGATCAGCGCCTGAGGGAGCTGCTTCGGGTGCCGGACGGGCGCTCGACGCTGCTGGGTACCCGGCTGACACTTACCTACGATCGGCGAGACAGCGCGTTCGTGCCGACGAAGGGCCTGTACGTGTCGCTGGCGAGCGAATGGGCACGCACATTGCGTGCAGAGCGCATGAGCGAAGGGCTGCTGGACACGGGTGGAGCTGCCGGCTCGCAGTTCGTCAGCCACTTCATGAAGATGGCGCTGACGACCAGTAGCTATGCGCCGCTCGGCCAGGACATCGTGCTTGCCAGCCAACTGCGCTTGGGAGGGATACTCCACCTGAAGGCAGGGTCGGAAACCTATCCCAACCGGGCGTTCTTTCTAGGCGGCGTAGATACCATGCGTGGCTTCTTCCAGGATGCGCTGGTGCCTCAGGACACGGCTGACGGAATCCTCGACAATCCCATGGCCGGCGTTGACGCCAACGCGGTGGTTCGCAGTGGTGATGCCTTCGTGCTGTTCAGAAGCGAGCTGCGCTTTCCCATCATCGGCCGCTTGCAAGCCGGGGTATTCACGGACATCGGCAACCTGTGGAGCGACCCCGATCGGATCTTGCATCGCTTCAAGCTCCGCTACACCGCCGGTTTGGGCCTTCGTCTCGCGACCCCGGTCGGCCCGCTCGCACTGGATTGGGGGATGGTGGTCAACCGCCGGCCGCAGTTTGACGGTCCTGCCGCGGGCGTGGTTCACTTCTCTATCGGCGTGTTCTAGTCTCGGGCTCGCCAACTCGAGACCATCTTTACTATGTCGGGTTCCGAGGCCGGGAGGATGCGATGAGCAGCGACCGCGAGCAGCAATCCAAAGACGAAAGCGAGAGCGGCGGGATCCCACCGATCGATTTCAACACCTTCGTACTGTCTCTCGTGACATCGGCGATCGCTCATCTGGATCAAGAGCCAAACGAGGACGAAACCCAGGCAGCAAAGCTCGCCATGGCTCGCCAGACCATCGATGTCCTCGGCATCCTGGAGGAGAAGACCAGGGGTAACCTGACCGGCGAGGAAGAGCGCTTGTTGTCTCAAGTGTTGACCGACCTGCGCATGCGCTATGTTGCTGTTGCGGACCAATAGGGCTGCTGCGAACCAATAGGGCTGCTGCGAACCAATAGGGCTGCTGCGCAACTTCCCCGAGCCAGGGATTCAGCGCCGGCGAAGCGGGATGTTCGGGATCGGGACGGGCACGGGTTCGGCGCCGGGGGCCATAAGACCTTTGAGCGCTTCGACAAAGTCGCGCAGGGCATCCCTGAGCCCCCCGCCACCTGTGCGCTCGCCTTTCGGCCTGCTTTTTCTGGAAGGTTGCTGCTCCGCCATCGTCCTGGAAGCCCCTACGACGTTCCATACTACTATGGAGCCGTCTGCGGCGCTGTCAACCGGTTGCCTCACGACCACTGCCCGGGCTGCCGAGTCGCCTTGCTCGCGCTTTGCGTTCGGGACGGCCTTGGGGTAGGCACAAAGGCAGCAGGCGTTCGCTCATGTATATCCATTTGGTCGGCGTTTGTGGTACCGGCATGGGGCCGTTGGCCGGCTTGCTGAAAAGCCTGGGTCATCGGGTCGGAGGCAGCGACCGCGCCTTTCATCCGCCCATGGCCGACGCGCTTGAGCGTTGGGGAGTGGAAACCAGGCAGGGCTTTTGTGCCGGCAACCTCGATCCGCGCCCCGATCTGGTCGTGGTGGGCAATGTTTGTCGCCCCGACAACGCAGAGGCGCGTGCTGCGATCGAGGCCGCCATACCGTGTCGATCGATGCCGGCCGCGCTCGACGAGTTCGTCCTGCGCGGGCGGCAGAGCTTTGTCGTTGCGGGCACACACGGCAAGACGACCACCACGACGCTCTTGGCAAAGATGTTCTTGCTTGCTGGTTGCGAGCCGGGATTCTTGATCGGCGGCGTCCCCCACGATCTCGATGACAGCTTCCGTGCGGGACACCCCGGCGGTCCCTTTGTAATCGAGGGGGACGAATACGACAGTGCGTTCTTCGACAAGACTCCCAAGTTCTGGCACTACCGCCCGCACGTCGTTGCGCTGACGTCGCTCGAGCTCGATCACATCGACATCTATCCGACACTCGACGCTTATCGGGCAGCGTTTCACGAGTTTGTGGAGCGAATACCGCCCGAGGGGCTGCTCGTCGCCTACGCAGGCGACCCCGAGGTGCGCGCGCTAGCGGCGGGGGCGCGCTGCCGGGTGCGATTCTACGCTCTGGAGGGAGACGACTGCGGCGACGTGCAGCCGGTTTGGAGCGCAGCCGCGGTGCCTATGGCCTCGGGCGTGCAGCCCTTCGACCTATTCGTGGGCGGTAGTTTCTGCGGTCGCCTGGCGACGCCGCTGAGCGGCCAGCACAACTTGCGCAACGTGCTTGCCGCCATCGCGATGGCGGCCGAGGGCGCCGGCGTGCCCCTGGATCGCCTGCGCGCGCTCGTTTCTCGGGTGCGTGGTGCGAAGCGACGCCAGGAACTGATCGGCGAGGCGCACGGTGTGCGTGTCTACGACGACTTCGCGCATCACCCCACGGCTGTGACTGCAACGCTGGCGGCCTTGCGCGCCCGGAATCCGGCCGGTCGCTTGATCGCGGTATTCGAGCCTCGTAGCGCGACGGCCTCCCGCCGCGTGCATCAGGACGTTTACGCACAAGCCTTCCGCGCCGCAGACTTCACGCTCTTGGCGCCCGTGGGTCGTCCGGAGATTCCACCAGGCCAACGTCTTGACGTTGCCGCGATCGCCGAACAGATTCGGAAGCACGGCGGGCTGGCTGAAACGCCTCCCGGCGTGGATGCCACGGTGGCCCGGATCAGCGAGCTCGCCCAGCCGCAAGACAGCGTCGTGGTCATGTCCAACGGGTCCTTCGGCGGCCTGCAGGCGAAATTGCTCGTTGCCTTGGCTACGAACCCCGAGATCTAGATGTCCAGGTTGCGCACGCTCAGTGCATTCCTCTCGATGAACTCGCGTCGCGCCTCGACCTGCTCGCCCATCAGCACGGTGAACATCTCCTCGGCTTCGACCGCGTCCTCGATCCGCACCTGAAGGAGCATGCGTGTTTCGGGGTTCATCGTAGTTTCCCACAAGGTCTCTGCATTCATTTCCCCGAGCCCCTTGTAGCGCTGAATCGAAAGACCCTTGCGCGACCGCTCGTCCACCAAGGTCCACAGCTCGCCGAGATCGCTGACCTGCCGAAGCTCCGAGGTCTTGCCGTCGCGTTCGCTGAACGCCACGAAGGGAGGGTCACCCAAGGCCCTTAGACCGGAGCTGATCGCCTTCAGCTCCAAGAAATCGCCCGCGGTGAGCAAGTCGAAGCCGATAGCGGTCTTGCGGGTGCTCACTCCCTTGCGGGTCGTTAGCAGGATCCGGTAGCGCCCGTGCTCTTCGTCGCGTTCCACGTCGATCTGGATCAACGTCGTGTGCCGGCTCTCCTCGAGCCTGCTTCGCAAAGCCGCTACGGTTCGCTCCACCCGGGTCCGATCCCGAAGGTCTTCGACGTCGAGCGAGTCGAGGCTCAGGAAGGCGCGCGCCACCGCGGGATCGACTCGGCGGCTGAGCCGCGCCAGCAGCGCCCGCGAGCGCGCCACTTCGCTCAGCAGGTTCCTGAGCGGTTGGCCGCTGAGTGTGACGCCGTTGGAAGCATCGCGGTTTGCAAGCGCACTGCGGTTTGCAAGCGCACTGCGGACCGTCAGACCGGTGGTGCCGGTGTCCAGCAAGAAGCTCTCGAGCGCATCGTCATCCTTGAGAAACTGTTCGCGCTTGCCACGCTTGACTTTGTAGAGCGGCGGCTGAGCGATATACAAATGCCCGCGCCGGATCACTTCCGTCATCTGTCTATAGAAGAACGTCAACAGCAGCGTTCGGATGTGGGAACCATCCACGTCAGCGTCCGTCATGATAATGATGTGGTGGTAACGCAGCTTGTCGATGTCGAAATTCCCTCCTCCGTCTACGCCGCACCCGAGGGCCGTGATCAGGGTTCCGATTTCCGTGCTCGACAGCATCCGCTCGAAACGCGCGCGCTCGACGTTCAGGATCTTGCCACGCAGTGGAAGAATGGCCTGGTTGCGGCGGTCGCGGCCCTGCTTGGCGCTGCCTCCGGCGCTATCGCCCTCGACGATGTAGATCTCGCTGGCGCTTGGGTCGCGTTCTTGACAGTCCGCGAGCTTCCCGGGCAGTGTGCTCGCGTCGAGCACCCCCTTGCGCTGCACCATTTCGCGGGCCTTGCGAGCGGCCTCGCGGGCTCGAGCCGCGACGACCGTCTTGTCGATGATGCGCCTCGCGGTGGCCGGGTTCTCTTCCAAGTATTGACGCAATTTGTCGTTGACAACGCTCTCTACGATACCTTTGACCTCGCTCGACACCAGCTTGCCTTTGGTTTGAGAATCGAAGCTGGGGTCAGGGTGTTTGATGGATACGATCGCGGTAATGCCTTCTCGGACGTCTTCGCCGCTCAGGCCGCCCTTCAAGTCCTTGAGCAAGTTGTTAGCGACTCCATAACCGTTCAGCGTCTTGGTTAGCGCGGCGCGCAGTCCCGTCAAATGTGTGCCACCGTCCTTGTTGTGGACGTTGTTGGTGTAACAGAAGATGGCTTCGTTGTACGAATCGTTCCACTGCATGGCGAGCTCGACTTCCACGCCATCACGCTGCTCGTCGATGTGGATCACCTGATCGTGGAGTGCATTTTTTGTCTTGTTCAGCAGGGTGACGAACTGTCGAATCCCGCCCTCGAATCTGTAGTGGAGCGTCTTGCCCAGACGTTCGTCCTCGAGCGTGATGGCCAGCCCGGCGTTCAGGAAGGAAACCTCACGCAGGCGATTGTTCAGGATTTCGAAGGAGAACTCCGTGCTGCTGAACACCTCCGGATCCGGCTTGAACGAGATCTTGGTTCCCGTGCGGTCGGTCGAGCCCATGGCACGTAGCGCAGCAAGCGGTCTGCCCCGGCGGTATTCTTGATACCAGGTTCTACCCTCCCGGCGGATTTGCATTCTCAGCCACTCGCTGACTGCATTGACCGCGCTGACCCCAACTCCATGCAATCCGGCCGACACCTTGTAGCTGTCGTGTCCGAACTTGCCGCCGGAATGCAGCACCGTCATCACGACTTCGGCAGCGCTGACTCCACGCTCGTGCAAGCCCACCGGGATCCCCCGTCCGTCGTCTTCGACAGTCACCGACCCCTCGGCCAGCAGGGTCACCGTGATGCTGTGGCAGTAGCCGGCGAGGTGCTCGTCCACGGCGTTGTCGACCACCTCCCACAGTAGATGGTGCAGGCCCGTGCCATCGTGCACGTCTCCTAGGTACATGCCCGGCCGCTTGCGGACGGCTTCCAGCCCCTCCAGAACTTGAATCGAGGACTCGCCGTATTCGACAGCCTCAGAACTGGTTTCCGACATGAGTCCTAGTCCAACGGCGCGATCGTCTTGCGGTCAGTGTTGCCAACGCGCCACAGCGAGAGCTCGCGCGAGGTCAAGGGCACCACCTCTGCTCGGCCGTGCCGGACAGGGTGCGTATGCCGGCCGGTGCAAGGCGCCGTTCAAGGCACGTTGGTTTGCACTGGGTATGCGTCGCTGGCTTGGTGCTCACGCGGCGCAGCATAGCCACGCGCTCTCCTTAACGCAAGCAGCCCGAGGACCGGATGAGCCCAATAATACAGCGGAATTGGGCTGGTACCGCGCGGTACCAGCACCTCGCCACAGGAGTCCCGGTTGGTTGGGGAGCCTAACGGCTTAGATTGACGGGCAGGGGCCCCGTTGCAGGGTCCCATGCATAGAACTGCGCGTGCGGCTTGCCGTCGACATGGCGGATGACCAGGTGAGTGCGGGGCGCCGCGCGCTCGCCTCCGTCGAGCTCGTCGACACCCCAGCTGCCGACGTTCACGTAGGTCACGCCGTCGGCCAGCGTCTCTACCGCCGGGCTGTGCGTGTGGCCCATCACGATATAGCGAGCTGGCATCAGTTCGGCGATGCGCTGTGCACCCTCACGAAGGCCGGCCGCGGCATCCGCAACGCGTACCTGCTGCATCCAGACATAGAGCCCCACGGCCAGGGCCGTGCTCAATGCCGGCAGATAGGGCCACGGAGCGAGCCCCAAGAAGCCGACGATACCGAGACCACCAACGACGATACCGAAAGCGATCACGCCGTCCAGGAAGAGGCTGCGAACGATTCCCAGGAAACGGCCGGTAATGGGCGGGGCCGCCAGGGCCGAAAGTGCGAGCATTCGCTCTTCTGGCAAGCCCAAGCGCCGCGCCAGTCTTCTGAGCTTGCGTTCATGCTTGGCTCGCACCCTCGCTTTGTGGGGATGGCGGTGAGCTTGCCACTCTTTGAACGTGTGAACGATCGCGGCGGAGAATCGGCTGCCAAGACGTAGGCAGCGGCGGCCCCCCATGGATGTGGCCAAACGAACATAGTCGAGGATGGAGTTGTTGTCGTGACCCTCCGCGCCCACGCCGGGAAAGGGGCGTGCAACGTAGCGCAGCAAGATGTCCGATAGCGACCAACTGATGCGATGCGGATCCTTGGGGCTGACAGGGTTCAGGACATGGTGGTAGCTACACGCCTCATCGTACTGGTGGCCGTGCTCGACGTAGAGCAGGCCTTTGACGTAGTAGAACCATGGGTGGAACTCGATACGACGCTCGTAGTCGTGGCGGGCGGCCGGCCGATCGCTCAGCCCCTCGGCTCGTTCCATCAGGGCTTGGACAAACGCGCGCCGAGCCTTGCGCCAATGAAACTCCACGTCGTGGTTGCCCCGGATCAGGATCAGCGAGTGGCCTTGTGCTACGAACTGCGCAAGCTTGCAGAACACCAAAGCGTGACGCTGGGCGACCACGCGCATCTTGGCCTCTGCATGGTCTCGGCTGCTGCCCAGACCGTGCGTTTTTTCTTCCTCCGTTAGCGGCGTCTGCAGTGCGGCATCCGGCTTGGGAGCGATGGCCATGCCGACGAAGTCGACCAGGTCCCCTGCGATGACCAAACACCACGGCCGCTCGCGGTCGGCATGCCTGCAGTAGTAGTCAAGCATTGTGGCCAAGTCGCGATCGATCTGCAGCATCCTGCGCAGGCGCCCCACCGTCCAGGGTCGGGCATGCTGAACTAGATCAGAGCCTAGATGGACATCCGAAAAGATGATGTAGTTTGCTTTGTGCTGCTTTATGGCCGACTCGATGCCAGGGGGTGTCTTCAATAATCGGACCCAGGGCCCCCAAGGATGATCATCGCGGGGTCATGGCCGTGCCGAGGCGATGCTCGCTGACACCAACACTGACATATAGCATGGCAGAAAATGGACCACGGGCAATGTGGTCACAGGTAGCAGAAGGCGCAGATGCCGGTGAAGACCAGACCGCACAAGAGCAACAGCGACACCGAAGCCCGGTCGAGCTCGGTCTCCTGCAGCAGTGCCGCTGCGGCCTGCGCTGTCTCTTTGTCGGAATCCTGGCGCAGCCGCCGCGCCAGCTTCCGCGCGGCCCGATAGCGTCCCGCTGCCAGCGCGTGGCGCAGCTCATGGAATCGGGCGTCTTGAATGGCTTCGGTGCTCGTGGGTTCGCTCATGGCGGGGCTCGCTAGAAGCTGGAGCTAGCTAGGGTCGTTCGATCGTGCCGCGAATAGCCCATTCGCTGGGCTCGTCGTCCAGTGCGAACGCCACAAACACGACCGCGCCTGCCGCGATGGCCACCGCCCCGCCGGCGATCAACCACGGCGTGACCGGTGAACCTCGGGAGGAAGCCGCCGCCCCCTGATCGAGCAGGGGCGGCGCGGCACGGAGCAGTTGCGCCACCAGCAGATCGGCGGTCGCTTCGAGGGTGGCGCCGCGCCCCAGGATACGTGACGCCTTGCGGCCGGTAGCGGTGTCCAGCAGCGAGAGCACCGGTCGCGCACGTTGGTCCCTGCCGTAGTCGACCAGCAACGGCGTTGCGCCGAGCGACCTGGCAGCCGAGTGAACCGAGGTCGGCACGGTTGGCCGTGGCTCGCCGGCGTGGCGCAGCACCTGCGTCGGATCGGGCGGCAATTCGAGCACGAGCCTGTGGTCGGTGTGGAGCGTGACTGCGGTTCCGGCTGCAATCCTGCCCGGCGCGAACGCTCGAACGAGGTGCACGCCCGGAGTCAGCGCGACCTGTGCTTCGGAACGGCCCGCGGCCAAGACATGGAATGTACCGAGGGGCTTGGCATCCAAGCTGATCATGGCGCTAGGGGGCAGGCCGGCCAGTATCAGCAACACCGTCGACCCCGCGCGATGCCGGCTACGGCGGCGTGCCAGGCTCTTTCGCAAGTTGGGAGGATACTGAGCCGGGGAGGGCTGGTAGCTCGGGTCGATGGCGTGGATACGGTCCAGGGTAAGCTGGCTCTGCGCCAGCCGGCCAAGGGCGCTTTCCGCCATGGCGCGCAGCAGAAGCGCCTCGAGCAGCTGGGAGCGGGTGATGCCGGCGCCGCCGTTCGAATGCAGCCGCGTCAGCATGGCATCCAATTGGGTAACCGCCGCCTGGGGGCGCAGATTCATATACGCATCGGCCGCGCGCTTCAGGTTGTTTCGTTCCGATGGGGGTGAAGCGCTGGGGGGGGACACGAGCGCCTCCACGCCCCGAGCTCGCAGGCGAGTTAGCGCGGCTTTGACTGCCTGCTCGGCCAAGGGCACATCTTCGGCTAAGCTCCTAGCGACTAGGACTCTCGGGCCGGCCCATGGGTTCTGCGCCTGCAGTGGGAGTGCCATGGCCAGCACCAGGAGAGCCAGAGCAAAGGTCGAGGTTAGGTGAAAGGGTCGCAGCAGTCGGCCGGTGTGCCCAGGGAGCGCCTTGGGCGCTACGCGCTTCTGGAGTCTCTTGGCGCCGGTGGCATGGGCGAGGTGCACAGGGCACGTATCTTCGCTGCCGCGGGGGTTGT
>JAKSBK010000546.1 GCA_022361155.1 Pseudomonadota bacterium | reverse complement strand
CTTCGACCAGCCTCCTGTGCCCCGGCAACGTTAGGCCGGATTCAAAGCACGTATCGATGGGTGAGATTGCCGACTGCGTACCGCGCTGCCGGAGGGGACCACTGCATGTACTTGACACCGGCCGCTCTATCGAAGGTCGGGTCGCCCAGCTGCGCGCTCGGTCCTCTCCGCCCCCTCGCTCGGGCTTCCCAGCACAGCTCAAAAGGAGGCTCGGGAACGTGCGTGATCAGATCGCGTGCGACGGGCAGATCTCCCTGTTCTCGCGCGGGAAGGTTCTGTGCGTGCTACAGGTCTTTGCCCGCGCAGGGCCGCTCCGGGACTCGCTCAACCCCCCGGACCGTATTGCCTTCCGCGTTACCCAACTGCGTCGGCGTCTGAAGTGGGGATTTCGCGGCTCCATGCTGCGCCCGCACACCTCCCTTTTTTCGGTTTCACGGCACTGGACGCGGAATTCGTCCGTCGGGACCCTCAAAGGGGATGACGTCACGCAAATAAAGTCCATAGGCATCGCCATTCGCGGCTTGAATTGGAATCACTGTCCCGTCACGTCGAGGATAGAATTCGCTATTTCGCTGCCGGGTGCGCAAACGACGGAAATCAGCCGCCACAGGCGGCCTGATAAGGATGCCCGTTCCGGCAGGCTGCAGCCCAAACGGCCGGACTACGTCCTCGGGTGCGCCCGACCCTGCGGGCCAGGACGCGAATTTGTAAGGAGTCCCAGCACCCACGAGAGGTTGCCCCGCCATTGCAAAATTAAGAAGCACAATGCGGACTGGACCGTCCATCGAGTTTCCGCGAGAGTGCAACTCCCTCATAGCGCTCATCGCTTCCTGGTAGATAGGCTTGAGTTCAGCAGGCGCCTTCATTCCGAGACACAATCCGTCGCAGACAATCTCCGTCTCACCCATGTAGAGCACATCCGGCTCCGCGTGACCTCCCAAAGAAGCGTGTCCTCCTGAAAGACCCTTCCACTTTTCCACCTGGAGTCGACGACCAAGCTGTCGGATCTCGCTGATAGTCAATCTGCCAGCGCGAGTCTCAGCGAGTTCCGCATACGCTGGCCATTGCCCGGCGTCTGTTTCACCAACGTCAAATACGTAGTAGCGACAGTCATCGCGGATGTGCAGAAACGCGTGCCCGTTCTCCACAACTACCTCACTCCCAACGGCAAAACGGCGAGCATCCAACCGTGCAACACGTACGAACCCCAGCAATGCTTTGCCTGTACCGCTACAGCCGAGCTCGATCGACGCGTCAGGCGCAATCGCGTCAGGGTCATTCCCCCCGTCCGGGACAGAAGTCATACCCGAATCGGGCGGCATCGCGTCGGGCGCAATCGCGTCAGGGTCATTCCCCCCGTCCGAGACAGAAGTCATACTTGACCCAGCACAAGCTATCACCCACACCCCCGCCGGCACCAACCAGCAAGACAACCACCTTCGAAGGGTCATTTCTCCACCTTCTTCGTAAGCAAATCCTCCAAGGTATCGAGCAACAAAGCTGTCTCGATGCTCTCCGAACTCTCGTATCGCCCCTTCCTCGTCCGCCGCTCCTTCCTGGGCGCCGGTAGCCGATTCGCCTCCTCCTGGGTTGGTACCCTGACCTCAGAAAAGCAAAGCGAACGCAGATTCCGATTCCCGCGTGCCTCAGGTGACAGCTCCGTCAACATGCACAAATTCTTTTCTCCATTGCAGTCCCTGCTGGACCGACATCCCACGTTGGCGGCCAACAAACAGCGATCGAGGACACAGATTTCACCCGCTGCACAGTGGGCGTCTCTTCCACACGGGCCACATTGCCAATTCCGGCATGCCAGCGCAAGACCGCAGCGTTCGGACGTGTCACACAGCGGATGGGTATCCTTGCTAACGAGCATGCCCTGCCATTCCTGAGCAGACCGCTCGTAGAAGTTTCCTTCATGCGCGGAAATGACCGGCGCAACGTGGCCCGCCCGTCCAGTCGGAACCCCAAAGAAATAAGAATGAACCCGACTCTCATCCGTTGCCTCGTGACCTGTATCACGCGGGCTCTCCTGCTGTACGATCGTCCCGAAGGTCCGACCACCCGCAAAGCCCAGTCCTGTAGCACACAAGCCCACGAAACAGGCTACTACAAGCACATCACGACTTCTCGCGCCCGCTGCCTTCTTATAGCGGATACTCATTCTAATCTTATCCCTTTTCCGTCGGGCGCACGGAGTCGATTCCGTCTCCTCCCCGTACGCCCTCCGAGTTCCGAGCTCGGCTTTCAGTCCCCCGGGGCTGCACAGTTGTTGTTATATGCGGGCAATGGGCTCACACCATAGTTGATGACGTACAAAGTCGAGTAGTCCCGTGCTGCCTTCCCGTCCCAGTCATTCGGTGAGCCAAAAGGTTCGTCCCGCAAACCATTGCCCGTTCCAACCATCCAATTGAAATTGTTATCGCAGATTCGATTGTAAGGCTCACTCAAAGTCTCCGAATCTTCATTTGTATCGTATAGATCCCATAAGAATTTGACCATATTACCCACGTGCCGGCCATCACAGTCCGTCTGATTCGCGGGTGGGCAGTTTCCTCCGCTACACCCGCTGCAATCGCTGCAACCACCACCACCAGGAGCACCCAAACTTGGCTCGGCCATCGTGGGGCATGGGCCGATGAACGCCCCACAAATGTCAGGATCGGAATCATACCAGTATCTTGCCACATCGCCGATCCAAGTAGCGAACGCCTCTTCGTAGCCAGCACAGGTCCACTCTGGTGTCCATAAAGACCACCAGCCATTACTGGCCGAACCGTAGCTATAGTTACCACAGGCGTTAGAGTTGCCTTCTCGGCTTAGGCGATGCGACGCTGTATGTCCAAGCTCGTGGGCAATCCGACCGCTAAAAGCGAAAGGCGTGCGGGGATCTGTATCCAGATGGATCAGGGTCGCTGAAACAGCACAGCTAGTTGAACAGATAGTATTGAACGCTCGCACTTGAGTAGATCCATAGTTCTGCGCAAGGCGGTTCGAGTACTGAAAGGAGTCTCGCCAAGTCCGCTCAGCACCTGCGTAGACATGTGCGAGTGGATCTTCGGATCCGTTCGAACCGATGCCAATCTCTCCCAAATCCTGCGGATCCCAAATTGTCGTTCCGTGCTGGTGTATAAAGCCTGCCCTCCAGTCCAACGACGCGCCGGCACCATCACGAATATAGAAGCGATTGTTTGCGTGGGCACCCTTCCACTGTAAAGTCGCATAAGAAGGTTGTCCTTGTGGGTAGTTGTTCCACCATGAAATCTCGAAGTTACCGGAGTCATCCGTCTGGCCTACACCCCACTGCGCCTGAGAATTAGGGTCTGTAATATAGACTGTTGTGTTCGCCATAGGTTGGTAGGTCTGAAACTGAGACTCGGTATACCTTGCGCCTGTGCACGCTCGCGTACTTGGACAATAGTTGCTGAGTTCGTTGTAGTAGCTGAGCTTGCCAATCACGACACCCCAGTTTGCGGCACTGGCCGACAATGGAGTTATAAGAGTCGCAAATAGAACAGCATAGTGGGGCAATTTCATTGTAATATCCTCCGCCCATTTTCAGCGTATATCTCACGGAAATATTCGTTGACGTCCAACGGAATTATACTTCCGGACTCGATCTTGAAATACTGGATCCCCATTGCAGTGGATTCCGCACCATCATCGCTACGCTGGGCAACGTGGACCCTAAGCTGGTAGTGGCCGTCTTCTAGACCCCCTGGTGTAGACAGCTCCCTCGTCAGTTGTCCTTTGGCCGCGATGCGACGTGCCTGCCAAGGCTTGTCGGCTGGCAGTGCCGGCGTGCCGTCCGATCGCAGGATCTCTCTACTTGAAACGATACTTCCCCGTTTCTTCAAGTTGTTCCGAATAACAGCACGGATCAGAAGCGATTCTCCGCCTGGACCCGTGCGCGTGCCCATAGATTTCATGTCGACTTCGAGAAAAAACGGCTGCCCACCGGCACACAGCTTTGGTGTTTGATATGGTACATCTGCCTGCTCCACGAAATTTGATGGAGGCATCTGTGGTTCTTCGATCCCTAGGGACCACCCACTGATAAAGGGTCCAACAAGCAGCCCCGACAGTATGAGTTTTCGGAATCTGTGATTATGCAGCATTGGCTTCCTTTCTAGCGCCGACGAGTTACAAGGCGCTTTTGCAGGTATTACCTACGAGGTTCCCTTTATTTTGGATAGCGGGCTGGAAGGGGGCCTCCGGGTGGTTGTTTGCGCTTCTTCGCTTCCTCTGCTTTTTGGAGCCCTTCGGGGAAGCAACTTAGTCTTTCGGTCAAGTAGTTAGTTAGGTTAGTGTCCGCAAGCGAACAAGGTAACGCGACTTGGCAGCGGTCGTCAGCGGGTGGAGGGAATGTGCCCGTAACGCGACATCGATGTTGCGGGAGACGCGGTCGCTCTTCGGTGGATCTCAGGCTGGATGAAGATGGCAGGGCCCACAGCACTGCCGGCAACCAAATCGTTATGAGTTTGAAGTCACTCCCACTTCCATGGACCATAGTTCCCTCCAACGGCTGCCTGGCCACGAAGCATCTGCGGACCGTGAAATACGAACCACACGTGCACACCCGCACACGTGCACACCTCCAGGAACGCTGTGCTCGTCGCGCTCGCCGTTCTTGCCCAGCAAGCCCCAAGGTCTGTGGGGGTGGCCCACAGACGGCGGGCCTGCCGCCTCGCCCGTGCAAGCTGACTTCGCCCCGGCCCCGGCTCGGCGGCGAATGGCTGCGCTAGCGCTCCATGCTGAACGGCGCGGGAGACGGGAGACGGGAGACGGGAGACGGGAGACGGGAGACGGGAGACGGGAGACGGGAGACGGGAGACGGGCAAGAAGCGAGCCACACGGTGGGCGGTTACCCGCTCGCCATCCATCTGTGTCCCTGCTGGTGCTGCCTTACCGCTGCTG
>JAKSBK010000545.1 GCA_022361155.1 Pseudomonadota bacterium | reverse complement strand
GCGAAGGCGCCTCGACCCACACCGAAGACGGGGCTCTCGCCCACGAACAACAGTGCCTGCCCCACCAGCCTCAGCTTGTCCAAGCTCGCCTCGAACAACGCGGACGACAAAGTAGCGCCAGCGTAGAGCCCCGAGCCGAGGACGAGTACAAGGGAGAGCAGGGCCACGGCGGACAGGGGATCGAAGCTCCCTTGACCAGGACCGCTGAGGCTGTCGCGTAGCCGTCGTAGGCCCCAGGGCACAGACAGTACTGCCACCAGCAGGAGTGAGACCACCGCTCCGCGGGACATTGTCAGCACACAGGTAGCAGCCGCGAGCGCTGCTGCGCCGAACCAGACCAATCTGAGAACGCGATCGCTGCTCTTCACTCCCAACCCTGCAAGTAGGGGTGTCCCAAAAGCCAAGAAGCCTCCGAGATGATTCTCATTCATCAGCGGCGCCAGGAGGATGTGCGAGCCCGCCTGGATCGGTTGGTAGACGCCAAACACTGAGCCCGCACCGACAGCGCCGTGTACAAGGGCGACCAGCGCCATGGCGGAGGCCGAGAGACCCGCACCCTGCAGTACCAGACTTCGCCTACCCCGGTAGGCGCATGCCTGACCCGCCAGGAAGGCGCAGGCGACCGTTGCTCCCTTCACGATCTCGACCCAGGTTCCGCCGACGGCATAAGACAGCGTGCAACTGAGCGACTCGCTACCCAGCGCATCGAATGCCGCAAGCCAGCGTGATGCACTGCCGGGCGACAGCCAGTCCACCAGACTGCAAGGCATGGGCATTGCCTGAAGGAGCGTCCAGCCAAGCGAGAGCAAGATGATGCTCTCGAGAGCGCGTAGTGGGACACGCAGCCTGCGTGGCCAGACACACAGGAGCGTCACCGTCCACAGAAGCGCGATGGTGCTGATGCTCCAGCCGTGGACCCCGCCCAGAAGCTGCGGCGTGAGAACCATCGCCCCCAAGATCGCGACACGCCCATAGCCCGGCGCGGGTGTGGTGGCACCACTTCCCTCGGCGGCACGGGTACGTCTTCGATAGCGCCTATGGGCTAGGCTCGCGTTGTCCGTGGCGGCTGTGCTGTCGCTCTGCGCTAGTAGTCTATCGCTATCCGCTACCCTGTCCTTGGTACGAGTGACCGCCACAGCCGTCAGCTTGGGCCGTGGATCTGCAGCTTAGCAACAGCCCTGCGATAGGCGCGGTAAGGCGCGTACTTGAGCCTAAACAGGGCAGAGAGAGCCCGGAACCGCGCGTCCTGTTCGGACGACCCCAACACCCGTTTGCGAAGCCGAGATCGGTCTTCAGCGTGCGTATCGTCTAGACGTCCGGAGCCGGTGATGGAGGTCGAGTGGATGCGAAAACCGCCCAGCATGCCGCTGACCCTCTCGAAGTGCGTGCCCCCGAGCGCAGCCTGAACGAAGAACTCGCCATCCAAGCAGGTCCGCGTGCTCGGATTGAAGCCTCCGGCCGCTTCATACGCACGGCGCGTCCAGAACGCGGATTGCTGGGGGATCGAAAAGACACCGTGAAGATACTCCAGCGTTCGAAACGGCAGCGCCGGCATGAGTCGGACCTGACGGTCCTGCTCGTCGATGACGTAGCCGTCTCCATACACCAGCAGAGCCTCCTGTCGGCTCCCGATGTGCTCTGCTACTCGATGCAGGGGCCCCGTGGGCAAGTAGACGTCGTCCGAATTGAGATAAGCGAGTATCTGACCGGTTGCGACCCGCATACCCTTGTTTATGGCGTCGGCCTGGCCTCGATCCTTTTCGCTGGTCCAGTGGGCGATGTAGGGGTCGTAAGCGCGCAGGATCTGGGTGGAGCCATCTGCGGAACCACCGTCCATCACGATCAGCTCGAGGTTAGGATAGTCTTGGTTGAGGATGCTCAGGATGGTGCGCCGCAAAAAGCTCGCCTGATTGAAAGTTGGCACCACCACGCTGATCTTGGGAAAGGAGGGATCGCTGCCTCGGGCGGTGACTGGGTCAAAACTTTCGCGGGCAACGAAGGTCCTCAGGTTCACCATGCGCCTCTCTCTGTAGTAGCAGGTGTTGTCGAGACTAGGCTAGGACTAGGATGCGACCTACCCGGTTTTCGGAGGCCGGTCGCCTCGACCGCGACGAGAGACTATCATGGCCCCGCTGGCGACGACACGCTTGAGCGGAGCGGCTGCCAACTTGTGTTCCGCTTGTGTTCGGGCAACGAAGGATCCACTCGGAATGCCGAACAAACCTAGAGTCGTACTCCTAAGTACCGTGGCGGCTCCGTTCCAGTGCGAGGTGGCGGACGCGATGCGGGAGGCCGGGAAATGGGACTACCACTTGGTTTTTGCGCATGGCCCGGCCGTGAATCGCGGCCCGCACTGGGCCGTCGACCGTGTCGCGGATCAGGTTCACCTTGGTACCGGGGAGGCGCAGGCCTACGAGTGGAGCCGCAGCAAACTGGAGGGGCTGAGGCCCGACCTGCTTCTTTGCTCTACGTATCGTGGACCACTCGCGCAGGCGGCTTTCGCGTATGCCGACCGTCACAGCACTCCGGTTGGGCTATGGGCCGAGCAACCCGATCCGGTCTCAGCTCTCAAGGAACCCATCAAGAGAGTCATGGTACGGCGGCTGGTGAGCCGCTTCTCATTTGTCATCGCAATCGGGGACCGGGCGTGGCGCCTGTACAAGGCGAGTGTGGGGGTCCAGCGTGCACATCTGGTCCCGTACGGTCAGGATCTCTCCCGTCACTTTGCCGTACAGCGCGAGCTAACGGGGCGGCCGCTCCGCTTCTTGTTTTCTGGCCAGCTAGTATCTCGGCACAACATCGGAATGCTGTTTGATGCGCTAGCAAGCGTGGCGGAGCAGGAGGAGAAACCCTTCAGCGTCACGGTTGCAGCCGCGGGGCCGGAGCAACGCCGCGTTGACGCTGCGCTTCAGCGCAGCCCGCGGTTACTTGCCAATCTGCGGTACGATCGTTCCTACAAGACCTGGGAAGATCGGGTCCGGCCGTTTGTTAGCAGCGACGTGCTCTTGTATCCCTCCAGTTACTCGGGCTGGGGGCTGGTGGTTCCCGAGGCCATGGCTGCCGGCTTGCTTGTCGTGACCACTTCCGGCGTCGAAGCTGCCCGGTATTTCATCACGCCGGGGGTGGATGGCCTGCTTGTCGACCGCACGGCGACATCCGTCCGCGAAGCGATCAAATGGTGCCTCAACAATCCCCTCACTGTCCGTCGCATGGGACTTGCCGCTCGCTCGGGAGCGGAGCGCGGAGCCTCTAAACGCACCGCCAGCGTGCTGGGCGACGTCCTGGGAAGGTACCTCCAGCCGGACGGTGAGGGGGATCGAATTCGCCGTCAACTGCGGGCTGCGCCGACCGTGGAGGCGCGACCCGAGCTCTGAATCGGGCGCAGATGCTGATCGTGGGTAGCGCTTTCAGGCAATGTGCTGCGCTTCAACTCTCGAACGGCTAGTGTGCACGCGATGACGGCGCCCAAAGTGAGCATCATTTGGCCAAAAATGTAGGTGCGTGCAAGGAAACAGGGGACCAGGGTGTACGCGAATCCCGCAAGCTGCCGGGCTTGGTCGAGCCAACTGGCGCGGCGTGTGTCTGTTTGAGGTATCGCCATCAGCGCGCGGCTGAGGCCGCGTAGCGTCCCGGCAATAGCCAATCCGAGCAAGGCAAGTCCGATCACGCCGGTCTCCGAAACGACACGAAGCAGCGTGGATTTGGCGGCGAATACATTTCCGACCATGTAGTGGGCGTACTTGGCGGGAATGAATCGGTGAGCGTAGAAGTGGACGGCCCCAACCCCCGCTCCGGCCACCAGCCGGTCGGGTTCCGCCCGAAGGAAATCGAGAACGACGGCGTCGAAGTCTTCCACAGCCTCCCGAGCAATGGTCCTTTGTTCCATTACCTCCCCGACGTCCTCTGGGCTTCCAAACAGTCCCGAAAATGCGAGGCCGGTTGTCAAGAGGACGGCCCCGGTCAGGACGCGGGGACCCACTCCCAACGCGCGGGGCCGCGGGCCCCGGACCGACTTGAGCATCTGGGTAACGATTAGATGTGTGCCCGTCCCAAGCGTCCAGAGGAAAAAGGCTGACGTTGACCACGTCAGCATGGTTGCGAGTCCGAGGATGGCCCATACGGCTGTGGTGGCCGGGCGAGACCTCGTGACTCCGCGGGCTACCTGGAGCATGAGCAGGGCGACGACCAAGCTCTGCCCGAGGCCCTTTGGCTCGCCCCCTAAGGAGGACATTCGCAGAAACGTAGCACCCGCGGTGTTCAGGTACGCGCTTCTCTGCACCCGTCCGAGTTCCGAGCCGTGTCCAAGGACGGCCTCCAGAACCCCTACGGGCAGTGGATCAACTCCAGCGAGGAACCAGACAGCTATTTGAATGAACCCGACTGCGGCCAGGGCCAAGCACGACATGATGTAGACACGACCGAGTTCGGCGATGTGGTCCATCTCACCAACGAACTTCGGAATGGCTGCAAGTGGTGCAAACTGCAGGATCAGAATCGCACATTGTGAGAGAAGCCGCGTCGTTCCGCTCCGTAGCGAGCCTGCGTATACGCTGTACTCAGGGAGCTCGGGAATCTGAAGAACCGTCCAGATCGCCGCAAAAGCTAGAAAGGCGATGTAAGTTCGGGGCCACGGCGAGATGCGACGTGCAGCCCTCGAGCTGGGAAGCAGGGATACGATCAAGAGGGCACCAGCCGCGACCCGATACGCGGTGATTCGCAACCCGAGGTCTGCCTCGAGACCCTCCCACGGAACCAAGAAAACAGCCAGCCGTACGGCTTGCCGAGGGTTTCGGCTCGCGAACGCGGTGGCCAGGGCTAGTACCAGTAGCAGTGTTAGCAAGCCAGCAGTCCGATTGCTAGGCTCGAAGGCGCAGTTCTGCCTCCGCCAGCATCTCTTGTGAGCGTCCCATAGAATAGGTTACCGGCAGATGACTGACCATCTCGATCGAGCGGTGAAGTGGGTTCGTCGCAATGCGTGGGGCCAACATGGTGAAGGGCGCTTTGCAGTTGGCATCTTTGCGCGTGAGAGGCAGACTGTGTTCGTGATGGTATCCGGAGGCCCACTGTACGGACAGTGCCGAGTTGCGTGGCGGATTCATCCAGATGTCACGCTTTGCAAGATGGACGCCGGGCTGCCGCGGTCGAGCCAACCGCCGTCGACCGCTACCAGTGTCGTGAGGCTTGAAGAATATGATCGGACGTGATGACATCCTGGGGATGGTACGCGGATACGCGGCCGTCAACTCGGCAGAGGTTTTTAGGGCGGGCGAGACCTACGTCCCCGTCTCAGGAAAGGTCGTTGGACCGGAAGAGATCGTTTCCTTGGTCGACGCCTCGCTCGACGCCTGGCTCACAAGCGGTCGCTTTGCCCAGCGCTTCGAGGCCGAGTTCGCCCTCAGAATGAGCCAGCGCTGGGCGGCCCTTGTGAACTCCGGGTCGAGCGCCAACCTGCTCGCGGTGTCCGCCCTGTTTGCGCCGGAGCTCGGCGCGCGCAGGCTTCGTCCCGGTGACGAAGTCATCACGGTGGCTGCCGGGTTTCCGACCACCGTGGCACCAATCGTGCAGAACGGCGCGGTGCCCGTTTTTGTGGATGTGAACCCTGCCACCGCCAACGTGGCGCCGGAGCTCCTCGGTGAGGCGATCAGCGCCAAGACGCGCGCCATCGTGCTCGCACACACGCTAGGCAATCCTTTCGAACTGGATCGTGTCGCTGCCTTCGCAGAAGAGCACGGGCTTCTGCTGGTGGAGGACTGCTGCGACGCAGTCGGGGCGCTGCAAGGGGGACGGCTTGTGGGGACGCGGGGTGCGCTCGCCACCGCGAGCTTCTACCCGGCGCACCACATCACCATGGGAGAGGGTGGAGCCGTCATGGGAGGCAGCCCCAAGCTCAAGAGCGTCGTGCTGTCGCTTCGGGACTGGGGACGAGACTGCTGGTGTGATCCCGGCAAAGACAATACCTGTGGCAAACGCTTCGAGTGGCAGCTTGGGGAATTGCCAGCGGGCTACGATCACAAGTACGTCTATTCGAGATTGGGCTACAACCTGAAGCTCACGGACATGCAGGCAGCGGTAGGCTGTGCGCAACTTGAGAAACTGGACAATTTCATTCGTAGGCGCAACGAGAACCACAATGCGCTCAAGCAGGCGTTTCTGGATGAGGGCTGGGACGAGTACTTCGTGCTACCGGAGGCAACCCGCGGCGCCGAACCCAGCTGGTTTGGTTTTCTACTCTCGCTGCGTCCGGAATCCGGGATCGATCGGGCCGAAATGGCGAGGCGCCTGGAAGCACGAAAAGTAGGGACGCGCCTGCTCTTCGGCGGCAACTTGGTGCGCCAGCCTGCGTTTTCCGAAGTTGACTACAGGACCGCAGGACAGCTGGAGCACACGGACAGACTCATGAATCATGCCTTCTGGGTTGGCGTATGGCCCGGGATCGATCGGGCGCGGCGCCAGTACATGCTGGAAGCATTCCAGGGCGTGCTCAAGGAGTTGACCTAGTGAAAGCGGTGATCCTGGCCGGAGGTTTGGGCACTCGCATGAGCGAGGAGACCGTGCTCAGGCCGAAACCGATGGTCGAGATCGGTGGTAGGCCGATTCTGTGGCACATCATGAAGCTGTACGGACACCACGGCGTCGGCGATTTCATTATTTGCCTTGGCTACAAGGGCTACATGATCAAGGAATACTTCGCAAACTACTTTCTACACAATTCCAACGTCACCTTTGATCTGAAGCGCAATGCCATGACTGTCCACGAGTCCTCGGCGGAGCCGTGGACTGTGACGCTCGTGGATACCGGAACCCACACGATGACCGGTGGCAGGGTCAAGCGAGTTGCGCCCTATGTCGGAAACGAGGCGTTCCTGTTGACGTATGGCGACGGCATTGGAGACGTCGACGTTCGCGGCAGCATTGCATTTCACCAATCCAGCGGCCGGGTCCTGACGCTGACGGCCACGCAGCCGCCGGGACGCTTCGGTCAACTCAACATTCGCGACGATAGTGGAGTGAGCTCGTTTATGGAGAAGCCTCGTGGAGACGGTGGCTGGATCAACGGCGGCTTCTTCGTGTGCGAACCCAAGCTATTTGCCTACATCGACGGTGACCAGACGGTGCTCGAGGAAGATCCGCTTCGGAGGCTGGTTGCAGACGATCAGCTGGCAGCCTACAAGCACTACGGTTTCTGGAGACCCATGGACACCCTCAGGGATCGCGCGGCGCTAGAGGAGCTGTGGCAAGCAGACCGTGCACCCTGGAAGACCTGGACTTGAGTAGCCACGCCACCTCACGGGGCAGCGTGTGTGCGGCGGCCTGGCGTGGACGGCGGGTTCTCGTGACGGGCGACACTGGATTCAAGGGTGGCTGGCTTGTGGCATGGTTGCGGGCGCTGGGTGCCGAAGTCACCGGATACGCGTTGCCGCCGCACACGAGGCCCAGTTTCTTTGTAGCAACAGGACTGGGCCGGCAATATCAGCACGTCGACGGTGACGTGCGCGATGCAAGCGCGGTGACGAACGCGATGGAGAAAGCCGATCCGCAAGTCGTCTTCCACCTTGCGGCACAGCCGCTGGTACGCGAGTCGTATGTGGATCCTATCGGCACCTACGCGACCAACGTCATGGGCACCGTGCACCTGCTCGAAGCCGCCCGACGCGCACGATCGTTGCGAGCGATGGTCGTCGTAACAACCGACAAGTGCTACGAAAACAGAGAGTGGCCGTGGGGCTACCGTGAGCTTGACGCGCTGGGAGGCTACGACCCCTACTCGAGCAGCAAAGCCTCGGTCGAGCTCGTCGTTCAAGCCTACCGCCAGTCCTATTTCAGCCCTTCGCTTAACTCCGATCACGGCCTGATCTTATCTTCGGCCCGGGCGGGCAACGTGATAGGGGGCGGCGACTGGTCCGATGACCGCCTGATACCCGATGCCGTGCGAGCTTTTGAGAGTGACTCCATCCTGTACGTACGCAGCCCCGAGGCCTTGCGGCCCTGGCAGTACGTGCTTGAGCCTCTACGAGGCTACCTCGTATTGGCCCAAGCTGGACTAAGCGGGGACGTGGGGAGCGCCCGGGCCTTCAACTTCGGGCCAGTGGACGCGGAGACGGTGCCCGTCGCACAGCTCCTCGACCGATTCATCGCAGCCTACGATCGGCGCGGGCGTTGGGAACTGGCACCCGACGCGGCCTCGCAGCCGCACGAAGCCGGCCTGCTCAAGCTCGACTGTAGCCTTGCGCGCGAACGGTTGGGCTGGAGACCACTGACCACGTTGGGTCACTGTCTGCGTACAACAGCGACCTGGTACAGGGCATTCTATGGCGACGCTGATCCCGATGCCCTGCTCAAACTGACTCAGGCGCAGATCGCGGAGTATGGACAGGAGCAACCGTGACGGTTCTGGTTACGGGTGCCCGCGGTTTCCTTGGAAAGCACGTTGTGCAGCGACTGACGCAACGGGGAGTTCAGGTTCTCGCCACAGATCTTGAGTGTGGCTCGGTCACAGTGGACGTTCCGCGGATTAAGGAGGCGCAGCTCGACATTTGCGGTGCCCAAGCGAGCTTCGATCTCATGCGAGAGCACGCGATTCGTGCCGTGGTCAACTGCGCCGCCTATGGTGTAGACTACCGGCAGCAAGATCCAGTCCGGGCGTTGGAAGTCAATGCGATTGGAACCGCCAACCTCTTCACGACTGCTGACAGGCTTGGGATTGCCCCTTTCGTGCATGTGGGGACGGGAGCCGAGTACGGGTCGCATGAGGGCCCGATTTCAGAGGAAGCGGCCTTGAGGCCGACCACCATCTATGGGGCGACCAAGGCAGCCGGAACGTTGACTCTGCTTGCTCTGGCTACCCGGGCACGGTACGCGCCGATCATTGTGAGGCCGTTCGGAATGTACGGCGAGGGGGAAGGAAGTCACAAGTTGGTACCGCAGATTGTGGCGGCCGCTCTCTCCGGCGAACCGTTGATGTTGACCTCAGGTCATGAACTTCGTGACTATCGGTACGTGGGCGATGTGGCGGACTGCATCGCCTACTTGGTCATGCAGGCGGCCGATGCAGCGCCGCTAGGTCAGGTGTTCAATCTCGGTAGCGGCAAAGGCGTGACGGTACGCGACTTCGCCAAGGCGGTAGCCACCATCCTAGACAGGCCTGTAGTTTTGCGCTTCGGTGCCATCCCCAGCCGACAAGACGTTCCTGCGAGCTTGGTATCGGATCAGCGCAAATGGCGTGGCTTTTGTGCCAGGCATCACTGCCAGGAGCTAACAGCCGTAACCGCTGTGACGAGTGTAGTTGGTCGCATTCGGGAGACCGCGTGCGAATCCTGATCACCGGTGGTGCCGGCTTTGTGGGGTCGAACCTCGCGAAAGCCGCGTTGGAACGCGGTCACCAACTGTGCGTATTCGACAACTTGTCACGTCATGGGTGCGCAGCAAACTTGACGTGGCTGCAGAGTGCCGGTCGGTTCCGCTTCGTACATGGAGACATTCGATGCGCGTCGGATGTGGACTTGGTCGTCGGGGATTTCTGCCCGAACGCGGTCTTTCACTTGGCTGGACAAGTGGCGATGACGAGCTCAGTCGCGCGACCCCGCCTGGATTTCGAAACCAACGCCATGGGGACGTTCAGCCTTCTTGAATCACTGAAGCGCCATGCGCGGGAAGCTCTGTTTATCTACTCGTCGACGAACAAAGTGTACCGTCGTCCAGAGTCGTTTACCCGGCACGTAGAGCAAGGCACCCGCTACATCACTCCTGAATTTCCCGAGGGCTTCCCCGAAACCATACCATTTGATCCGGAGACGCCGTACGGCGTGTCCAAGGGCACGGCGGACGCATTGGTTCGCGACGCGCACGCTATCTTTGGGCTTCGAACCGTGGTGTTTCGACACTCATCAATCTACGGAGGAAGGCAGTTCGCCACCTTTGATCAAGGATGGGTGAGCTGGTTCTGCGCCCAGGCCCTGAGCCAGAAGAAGTTTCAGGCCGATTCATTCACGGTGGCGGGGAGCGGCAAGCAGGTCAGAGACTTGCTGCATGCTGACGATTTGGTCGATCTCTACTTGGCAGTCTTGGACCATGGGGAATCGGTCATCGGTGAAGCGTTCAACGTGGGTGGTGGTATTCGCAACAGTATGTCGATCTTGGAGCTCCTAGACTTCCTTCAGACGGAGCTCGATGTCCGACTCCGTTTTGACTGCATTGCACCTCGAGCACGAGACCAGAAGGTCTTCGTCGCGGATAACACCAAGATTTTCGGTAGGCTGTCGTGGAAGCCCGAGGTGGACCGAGCAACAGGCCTGCGGCGCACATTGACGTGGCTGTGTGAACAGGAGGGTGGAGCGTGCGACCCACGGTGAGCGTCTTGGTTCCTGTGTACCGTCGGCCGCGCCTGATTCGACCGTGCGTGGAATCCGCACTTCGGCAGACGTACACTGACCTTGAGGTCGTTGTCGTAGACAATGCCAGTGAAGACGGAACCTGGGACGCTTGTCAACAGCTAGCTCGCGAGGACGAACGCGTTCGAGTGTTTCGTAACAAAAGAAACCTGGGCCCGGTCCGCAATTGGCAGCGCTGCATCTCCGAGGCACGCGGCAGATATGGGAAGATCCTCTTTTCGGACGACGTGATCTATCCTTCATACTTGGAGGCGACTGTGCCTTGGCTGTCAAACAGTGACGTCGGCCTTGTGTACAGCGCTGTGGAAGTGGCATCTCGACCGGGAGCAGGCTGCCCCAGCTATCGGTTGCGCGAACATAGTGCATTGGTCAAGAAGCAGGAGTTCGTAGATGCTGCACTGTACACGAACCACGTGCCGGTATCCCCCAGCGCTGCAGTGTTTCGCCTGGAGAGTCTCCGCGAGAACCTCCTCGTGGATCCCCCCGGCCCTATCGATTGGCGTTCGACGGGAGCCGGACCCGATCTGCTGCTGTATCTTCTTGCCGCAGTGCGCCATCGGAGCGTGGCGTTTGTGCATGAGGCACTTGCGTTCTTTCGACGTCATTCGGGCTCGATCACACTGAGTCAACGCGAGCAGGTGTTCGCAGGCTATGCTCAGGCGTGGCTATGGTTTGCCTCCTCTCATCTTGATGAACCGATGAGGTCCCAGGTACGTGCGTTGTTTTGGCTACGTGCAGTCCGCAAGAACAGACAGATGGCGAGCCCCTGGCGCGTTTTGAGGGCGTACGGAGCCCGGCTGGATGCCCCGGGGGCCTTTGTACGCGCGACGCTTCAAGTTGCTTATGGCCGGAGGCTGGGGGCACTTCGAGGACACGGGGATCCACTAAAACGATGACAGGCGCGGCTGTCTAGGTCTAGGCCGTGCTCAGGCCGTGCTTGACGCCCCCCTCATTCGATCAAGGTCGCGCACCGCTCGCAGGACCTCTAGCGGTCCGAGAAGGCAAAACGGGAGAGAGCAGGCAATAGTGGCCAAGATCACTCCAAGACTGCCGAGTCTAAGAGTGTGTGCCAACACGAAGGAAAGCGGGATGTTTACCAGAATCGAGAATGCTGAGGTGAGCAGCTGTAGGCGCATGCGCTCGATGGCATTGAGCACGTACGAGAAGACGGTCGACCAGCAAAGCATTGCTGCATGGATAGCCATGACCGCGACGAGTGATCCTGGAAAGGTAAGGCCCCGATGCGTCCCGAGCCACAGTCTCAGAATCGGCTCATGGGCGACTGCCAGCGCGACAATGAGCATGAGCGCAGGGGCTCCAACAGTTAGGGCTTGATAGACCAATCGGCGTAGTGCCTTCGCATCGGCTTGCACGTGCAGCGCGGTCGCGGCAGTCCAGACAGGACCAAGAGCGATTCCAAACAGCCCCGCGACGACCGCAAACATTTTTTGGACCACATCGTAGGCAGCCGCTGTTTCGCCATCGAAGAGGTGGATGAGTATCCAGGCATCGGTGCCATAAAGCACGACAGCAGCGAGCTGAACGACGAAGATCTTAGCGCCTACTCGAAAGATGGGACGCAGGTCGGACAAGAGCAGCGGGGAGGGTCGAGGTCTGTAGAAGGGAAACCGGGAACAGTAATACACGAGGCCACCCGCCATCCCTGCGGAGGTGGACAGCAGTAGTAGGAGAGCGACATCCGGGAGGGTGACGGCGGTCCCTTGAGCTGACAGAAGACCAAGTAGACCCAGCAGCGACAGTTGCTGGACGAGCTGCCAGGCGGCAGCCCCATGGGACTCGCCGACCGCGTGTGCGAGGGGCGTATGGAGTCCTCCGACGATTCGCACTGCAAAAGCTGCGACAATAAGAACAGTTGCGAAAGGAAGCTCGGTTCGAATGAGTGGCGTTGCGCTAAAGATCCGGGCGGCGGTGAACCCGATCAGGGGACCTATCAAGAGCATCACACATAGTCCCCATAGAGCCACGACGAGGAGCAGCTGAAATATCAGGGCGGGGCACCTGGCCTCGTGGCCCTTCTCTCGGAGCGTGACCACTGTGTTGCGTAGTCCATTCGTGAGACCTAGGTCCGAGAGGGCGAACCATCCAGCCATGCTTGTCAGTGCCACCCAGGCACCGTAGCGTTCAGGGCCGAGCAGACTCAGAGCAAGCGGGACGACCCCGAGGTTGGCTAAGGCGGTGGCTGCTCGAAACCCTACGGCGAATAGCGACTGACGCGCCAGTTGGCGTTCAAGACCTATCCATGCCGGGAGGCGTGTGCAGAAGGCTGGTTTCACAGCATGGACGTCTGGATCTAGCGGACAGACGCTCTGTACCGGTGAGGTGGACCCCATTTTGTGGACCAGAATGGGGTTCCGTTGAGGTGGAACCTGGCTGGTTGGGAATAATGGGTTGATGTGTAATTGGCGATAAGGGAACGTTTCCAGGGCCGCAAGACGTATTCGGCCGCCGGGACGAAATTGAGTGTACCCCCCCCGCCCCTCTCCGGTTGCCGGTCAGGCTGCGGTATCCAGTGCATCATAGAACGCTGCCGGTGTCTGGTAGCCGAGCGCTTCGTGAAAGCGGTCCTCGTTGTAAAAATTCATGTAGCGAGCGATGCAGTCCGAAAATTGGGGTCCACTTCAGGGCTATCGAGTTCTCGGTGCAGGCTGTTTTTCCGGCGCGGGTGAACGCGGCCGGGGACGCTTGGGTCAGCAACTTGGACAAT
>JAKSBK010000544.1 GCA_022361155.1 Pseudomonadota bacterium | reverse complement strand
CCGACCACCGCTGGCTATGTTGCGCCTCCTCGAAATATCCCCAATATTCCTCGTCGTTGCGCCTTGCCAACGGCGCCCGGCCCTCGGCGATACAGACGAGTTATTCTTCCGCGGGCCCTTAGGCGTGCTACACGGATTTTGTGCCCAAACGAAACAATGGATAGCGACGCCGCGCATCAGCGATGCGCATGGGCCGAGACTGACCCGTTGCTGGTGCGCTATCACGACGAGGAATGGGGTGTCCCGGTGCACGACGATCGGCACTGGTTCGAAAAGCTGATCCTGGACGGAGCGCAGGCGGGCCTGTCGTGGCTGACGATCCTCAAGAAACGCGAGGCGTACCGCAAGGCGCTGCGCGGCTTCGACCCCAACCGGGTCGCCCGATTCGGCGCGCGTGACAAGCAGCGCTTGCTGGCCAATGCAGGGATAGTGCGCAATCGTCTCAAGATCGAGTCCCACGTGAACAACGCGCGTGCGTTCCTGAAGGTGCAGGCGGAATTCGGCTCTTTCGACGCCTACATCTGGGGCTTCGTCGACGGCAAGCCAATCCACAACCGCTACCGCAAGCTCGCCGACATCCCGGCGCGCACTGCGCTTTCGGACACCGTGTCCACCGATTTGAAGCGGCGAGGCTTTTCCTTCGTGGGCTCGACGATCGTGTACGCCTTCCTGCAGGCAGCCGGTGTCGTCAACGACCACACGCTAGGCTGCTTTCGACGCAAACCGATCGCACGTCTTGCCCCGTAGCGTGCCTTGCTACCTGGCATGGCCGGCCTGTAGGCTGCGTCCTGAGGGCTCTGGCGGGCCGCACGCTGCCGAATTCCCTTGCAGGCTGAGGTGTCGACGATGCTCCGGAAAACGATGGCAGTTTGCGCGGTGCTGTGCATGGTACTTACAAGCGCTGCCCAGGCGCAGCGACGAGCTCGTCGCCCGCGAGCGCGCCCGCCTGTGCTGGGCCTGAAGCTCCTGACGGGCCTATCCGGTGAGGTGGAGTTCGACGGCACTGGCCCAGGGTTTCCCGACCCGCTGGAGTTCGGCGATCGCGCACGTTGGGATCTCGACCCGAGCTACGGGCTCGCGGTGGAGCTGCAGTTTCCCCAGGGCCGCCATTTGTCGTTGGGGGGGCAGCTGTCGTTGTTGCGGTGGAACGCGGATCGTGCCTCGGACGTCGGGTGGAACCGCAACGCGATCATCGCGCTGAGCTTCGTGCCACGCGTGCGCGTTGCCGCGAACCGCCGGGTCGACTTGTACGCGGCACTACCCTTGGGCATCGGCAGGGACCAGATGGACGAATCCTGGAATGCCTGGCTCGAGGACGCGTTCGGGCTGCATATCGGGGTGCTGGTCGGAATACAGTACGCCGCAGAGCGCTCGGTGTTTCTCTTGGCCGAGCTGGGCTACAGCCTGCATTCCTTTTCCCAAGATCACCAAATCTGGCCGGGAGACGTGCAGGTAGGCATTGGTCAGGTTGTGCTCGATGTCGGCGTAGCATTCGGCATGAACTAGGTTTCTGTCCAGGATCGCGCCAGGCCGGCTTTCGTCCTCGGAGCGAAGCTCGAAATAGCGCTGCTATTCCTTCGCTCCGATCCTGCGGGCGCGCTCGGCCTGGCACGATCCTGGACAGAAACCCGGTGGCGCCGCAGGCGCGACAGGCACCCTTTCGTCCTCGGAGCGAAGCTCGAAATAGCGCTGCTATTCCTTCGCTCCGATCCTGCGGGCGCGCTCGGCCTGGCACGATCCTGGACAGAAACCCGGTGGCGCCGCAGGCGCGGCAGGCACCCTCTCGTCCTCGAAAAAAAGAAGCCTCGAAGCCGCCAGGCTCGCGTAGCGAGCGCTAGCCGGAAACGCAAGTTTCGGGCTAATGGAACGGCAGCGCAACGAGCTGATTCGCCAGGAGCTCTTGGGCCACGTAGCTCATGACCGCGCGGTCATAGCCGACGCCCCACACCGTGGCCATGAGCCAGTTGAGGTTCGGATTGGCCAGCTCGCCCGTGCGCAGCATGTGCTCGGCCCGCTCGAAGCGGCTGAGCCCCTGCTGGTTGGCGGGACCCGAGACCCGGAGGTCGGGTGGCTGCCCGTTGTCAAGCTCGCCGCGCACCAGCACCAGATGCTGGTTCGTATAGTCGAGCAGGTCCTGGTGCGAGAAGCTCAGCCCGGGGTCCAGGTGCCTGAGCCCGTAAGGAAAGTCCAGATCCAGGTCGGCCGTGGTGTACCAGCCCGCGCCAGATGCGATCACGTAGCGCACCGGCATGTTGGAACGAAACAGGACCATCCGATGAGCGAACTGCGCTCCAGCGCCATGTCCCCACGCGTCGAAGCGCGCATCGGTAAGCGCCAAACTGCGCCGAACGTGGTCAAGCAGATTCTCGACCACGGTAAACGCCCAGCGCTCCTGCGGATGCACCATCCCGGCGCCATCGCTACCCGTGAACACGTTGCCGAGGTGGTAAGCCCTACGACTGGGCCATGTTGCCTCGTCGAACTCGGGACACACGATGGCGTAGTTCTGCGACCCTGCCCAGTCTAGCCAGTCAAGGCAATAATCGCCCCCTCGCCGGCCGTCGTCGTGCAGCGCGACCAGCAGGTGCGTGGCGGGATCGAGTGACTGCGGCACGACGACGTGCACCCAGATAGGCACCGAGCCCGGGCTCGCAAACCGGATCGGGCTCACGGTTGCCGGTTCAACCACCTGGAACGTGACGCTGTCGCTCAGGGTGCCGTCGCTGGCCGTCACCGTATACGAGGTAGCCGCCGCCGGCATGGCGGATAGCGAAAAGCTCACGCTGGCACCCACCGCGCTAGCCACGGCCAGGTCGGCGCCGCCCAGCGCGCCATCGTAGGGCGTCCAACTACGGGAAACACCCCAGTGCGTCGCCTCCGGCGCCGGGCCTTCGACCGTGAACTGCTGCGCGCCAGCAACCCGCAGTCCCGGTCCCGGCAGGATCCGAAAACCGACTGCGGGGGACTGGATCTGCGGCCTGCCGGACCCGTGCGCGGGTTGCCCGGCCGCGCCCGGACCAAGCACGAACCCGGCGTTCTCGATGCATCCAGACGCCACAAGGACCACCAGCAGGGTCGCGGCCCCGCACGTGTGCCTGAGCAGGCACACGCCGCGCATCCTCGCCGAGCTGTGCCAGCGGTTGCTGTCCATGGACGCCTGACACTCCGCAGGTGGGCCGTGTAATCTTAGCACCGCCAGCATGGTCTAGCGACCCACCCCGAGCTTCTGCTCGAGCCATTTGAGATCACTCGATTTTCTAGCTCCAGACCGCGAGCTCACGCAGCCGCTGCAGCGGTTCGCCGGAGCGGCCTGAGCTGGATCTAGCCTGGCTGGCATCTATACAGCATAACCTGCAGTGAGCGAGCGGCGTGGCCTCCCCCCAAACTCCAAGCACCTCGAAGCTCAGGCT
>JAKSBK010000543.1 GCA_022361155.1 Pseudomonadota bacterium | reverse complement strand
GCGTTGACCGGCTTGAGAGCTTGATGCCGGTCACGCGGCGAGCCCTGGCAGCGCGCTGCGGTGGCTTTGCGCAGCTTGGCTTGCCTCGAGGCAAGAACGCTCTCTTGCGGGTGGGCCGGTGGAGCCAGGGTGCTTGCGTTCTCGTCGCCTCTAGCTCGGTAGAATAGACCGATATCGTCCACGACGTCGTAGAGCTGTTCGCCCTGCTCGAGCAGCCTGCAGTTGCGTCGTTGGAGGTGCGCCACGATGAGGTCGAAGGCATCGACGCTCCAGGGGTAGGTGTCGTGCAGCAGCACGATGCCGCCCCGGTCGCCGTTTTCGCGCTTGCGCCGCTCGAAAACGCGCAACCAGGTGTGGAACACCTGACGGGCCGTGCGCACCTGGAAGTCACCCGCGCCGAGGTTCCACAGGACCGTGGTGTAGCCGCGCCGCGCAAGCAGCCGGTCGACGCGCTTCGAGCGGGCTCCGCCCGGCGGCCGGAACAGCCATGGGCGGTCGCCGAAGATGCGCGAGAAGATGTCCTCGCTGCGCTGCACCTGGGCGAGCACCTGGCGATCGTTTAGCAGCGGCAGCTGCAGGTGATCCACGGTGTGGCTCGCGATCATGTGGCCCCGCTTGGCGATATCCTTGGCGATGCGTTGCTGGTCGCGCTCGCGCTGGGTGCGGCCCTGGATCCGGCCGCTCGTGATGAAGAAGACCGCACGCACGTGGGCCTGGTCCAGGCGCTCGAGCAGTTTGGGCGTTGTGCGACGATCGGGTCCGTCGTCGAAGGTGAAGAGAATCAGCCGGTGGGGGGTCGACCCGGTGATGGTCAACCCATTCTTGAACTGGGCACCGAGCCTGGATTCGAGCGGCGTGAGCTCGTCCTGGCGCGGTGTGGGCGGGGTCTCTGGGGCGATGGCTGCCTGCGGCGGTGCCGCCGCAGCCCCGGAGGTTTTTGGCGCGGGCGCCAGCGGAGCCGGCTTGGCCTTGGGGAGGGGGCGGGACACGGGCCTCGGGATCTCCGGCGGCGAGAGCTCCCCGTTGCTGGCGCCGCCGAGCCGCGCCACGACGTTGCCGCCGGCTAGCTCGGTGACCGGCACAAGCAGGCTGCCGAGGCGCAGGGCCGCATCCCGCTCCAAGTGGGGACTCGAGTAGGCCAATACTCCCCCCGCGACGCTCGCCGACACGCACAATGTGCCGCGGCGCAGCAAGCGCCGGAGCCAAGGCTGTACTGCCATGTCGTGAAGTCTAAGTGTTTGTGGGTCCAACACCAAGAAAGGCGCCCGCCTCTGGCGATTCCGAGCCGCGTGCTCGTTGTCCCTCGGCGTAGCAGCGACGCCCACCACCACGAAACGGCCACGACCACGATCACGCAACCAGACGCCCACGCGTCGTGCGCAGGCTCGATCCGAGCTGGCGCGCCGCTGGCGGACCCTTGCGTTCGATCCTGGTGTCGGGTACGCACAGCGCTCCAGTCCTGGTCGCTCCCTGCGTTTCCTTTCTGTACCCGTGTAGAGCTGCAACGTGGCCCAGCCGTGATCGAGGTCGAGCATCTGACCAAACGCTATGCAGACCATGCGGCCGTGTCCGATCTGGGGTTTCGCATCGAGCCAGGCGAGGTGGTCGGCTTCCTCGGTCCCAACGGCGCCGGCAAGAGCACCACCCTGCGCATGCTGACCGGCTACGTGGCACCGACCTCGGGCCGCATTCGAGTGGCGGGCGTCGACGCGATCGCGCGGCCCGTACAGGCGCGCCGGCACCTGGGCTACCTGCCGGAATCCGTGCCGCTATACGGCGAGATGCGCGTGTACGAGTACCTTCTTTACCGCGCGCGTCTCAAGGGTGTGAAGCGCGGAGGCGCGGCCCGGCGGGTCGAAGCTGCTTTGGAGATGGCCAACGTCGAGGACGCTCGCACCAGAATCGTATCGCAGCTGTCCAAGGGCTATCGTTCGCGCGTCGGCCTTGCGGACGCACTGGTTGCCGATCCCCCGCTCTTGATCCTGGACGAGCCCACCGCGGGTTTGGATCCAAATCAGATACGGCAGATGCGCGAGCTGATTCGCGGTCTCGGCGGCAGCAAGACCGTACTGCTGTCCACCCATATTCTGCCCGAGGTCGAATCGACGTGCGAGCGGGTACTGATCATTCACCGAGGAAGGCTGGTGGGGTCGGGAGCACCCGCGACACTGCGGACTTCCGGAAGCGATTCGCAGCTGCTGGTCGTGGTGACCCGGGGTGATCCCGCTCGAATGCGCGAGGTGCTCGAGCGGATCCCCGGTGTGCGCAGAGTCAGTGCTCCAGGGCTCGAAGAACAAACGGGTGAAGGGCCGAGCCACTGTTTCGAGCTCGACGCGGATGCCGGGCCAGCGGTCTCGGAAGGCGTCTTCCGTGAGGTGGCGGCCGCCGGATTGACACTTTCGGAGCTGCGACGCGCGCGGGGCTCGCTCGAAGACGTCTTCGCTCGCCTCACCACCCAGGAGCAGGCGCCGCCCGATGCCGCGCCTCATGGCCCAACCACCTCGGAGGCCGTTCCATGAGCGCGCTATGGGTCCTGACGCGGCGCGAGGTCCTGTCCTTCTTTGTGTCGCCGATGGCGTACGTAGTGCTCACTGTCTGGCTACTGTACTCGGGCCTCTCGTTCTACTTCATTGCAGAGCTGTTCGCGTCGCAGCCGGTTTCCGGAAGCGCTACGCAGAATCCGCTCAGCGTGTTCTTCGGGGGCACCACGCTCTTTTATTTGCCCTTGCTCATTTTCGCTCCTGTGCTGACGATGCGCTTGTTTGCCGAGG
>JAKSBK010000542.1 GCA_022361155.1 Pseudomonadota bacterium | reverse complement strand
GCGTCGTCCAGGACGTAGCGGATGCTGTCCTCCGAGGTGGCCGGGTTGAGTGAGACGCCGGCCTTCTTCCCCGCAGCCCTAATCGCCCGCAAGGTGCGATGCAGGTGCACGCTGGCTTCCTGGTGCACGGTGATGATGTCCGCACCCGCATCGGCGAACTCCTGCACACAGCGCTCGGGCTCGACGATCATGAGGTGGACATCGAGCGGCAGGGCGGTGCAGCGCCGTAGCGCGCGCACGACCGGTGGACCTATGGTCAGGTTGGGCACGAAGCGGCCGTCCATCACATCCACGTGGATCCAATCGGCCCCGGCCGCCTCTACGGCCTGGATCTCCTCGGCGAGCCTGCCGAAATCGGCGCTGAGCACGGAGGGTGCGACCTTGACGCCGGTGCCTGTAACCGCCATGCGGGGAAGGTGAACCGCGTGTCGCCTCGCTGTCAACGTCCATGGCGGCTCAAGCGCGACCCTGCGCAGCCGTCCCTGCCGTTCGCTTGACGGCCGACACCACGCTCTACACAATCGTACGCGTTCGCCCAGTGGCTGCGGGCGTGGGCGGCCGCCACCTTCCCAGCGCATGCCAGATCAGAAATACCAAGTCATCCGACGCCTTGAAGCGGGCGGGATGGCTGAAGTGTTCCTCGGCGAGGTGAAGAGCGTCGAGGGCTTCAAGAAGCGCGTGGCCATCAAGCGGGTGCTGCCGCACCTGGCGCAGAATCGCAAGTTCATGCGCATGTTCTTGGATGAGGCCCGCTTGTCGGCGCGCCTGACCCACGCCAACATCGTCGGCGTCTTCGACGTGGGAGCGTCGGACGATACGTATTTTCTCGTCATGGAGTACGTGGACGGGGCGAACCTGACGAAACTGACCGACGCCATCCGCCAACGCTCCGGCTATTTCCCACTCAAGGAGGCCGCCTACATCGCCATGGAGGTTTGCAGGGCGCTGAGCTACGCACACGAGCTGTGCGACGAGAACGGCCAGCTGCTGGGCATCGTGCACCGAGACATCTCTCCACCCAACATCATGCTCACCCGGCGCGGGGAGGTCAAAGTCGCCGATTTCGGGCTGGCCAAGGCGAGCACCCAGCTCGAGCGCACCGACCCGGGCGTCGTGAAGGGCAAGTTCAGCTACTTGGCGCCCGAAGCGGCCCATGGTGAGGAAGTCGACGCCCGCGCCGACCTGTTCAGCCTGGGGGTGGTACTGTGGGAGATGCTGGCAGGCCGCCGGCTGTTTCTGGGTGAGAGCGACTATCAGACCATCAAGCTGGTGCAGCGAGCCAACATTCCGCGCCTGCGCCCGCTCAACCCGAGCGTCACTGCCGATTTCGAGGAATTGCTACGAAGGGTACTCGCCCGCGATCCGAACAGCCGCTTTCAGAACGCGCGCGAGCTGGGCGACGCTTTGGCCGGCTACCTATTCACCCGCCAGCTGAAGGTCACCTCCTACGACCTCGCCCGCCTGGTCAATGCCGCTATTGCCAGCGGCGGGAGCCGGGGACCACGGGACGCTTCGGTGATCGACCGGCTCATCCAGGAGGAGCTGGGCCGCTTCCACTCGCTCGACGAGACCTCGGACGCCCAGGCCGCGGCGGCGCCTGCGCCGGTGCCCGCATCCGAAGCACGTCACGGCGAGCAGCGCCTGGAAAACCCAGCCGAGTGGTTTTCGGATATGGATTTCGCCCAGCTGTTCGGTGATGTTCCCGAACCGAAGCAGGGCGAAACAGCGCCCGAATGGCGGGAATCCGGACTCGAGTTCGGTCCTCCGCCCCTGCCGAAGCCCGTTGCAGCACCTGCGGCACCGGACCCACCCTGGCTCCCACAGCCTCCGGAGCCGCCGGGCGAGCCATCCGCAGCGCCCAGCTCCAAGCAAACCGAGCGGAGCGACCTCCGAGCGGTGGGAGCGGCGGAACCTGCCTCGGCCGAGATCGCCCTCGGGCCTGGCGGTTCTGCTGCGGTTGAGACACCCGATGCCAGCGCCGCCCCCCAGACCCGGTCGGCGCCCTCAAGCCAGATGACACCTGCTGCGCAAGGTGGCGGCAGCTACCTGCGCGTGGGGCTGCTCGCAGCCATCGTGCTCATCACGGGCGCCGCGATCGTCCTTTTCGGCGAGCTGTTCACGAAGTAGCGCTCCAGGGCCCGTCCCGGAATAGCTGGTCGAGACCGGCCGCAGCCGATCGAGCTATTCTTGGACGGGCCCTTGGGTCCCAGGAAGGTTCGGCTCCCGCCGAGCGCGCACGCAAGCTACCAGCTCGCGCAGCCGCCGGGCCTCGCGGGCAGGCAGGGGCTCGCCGCCGAAGCGGGTTCGGAGGTAGCGGTCGGTGACCTCGCGGGCGGCTTCGAGCCCCGAGAAGCGCTGGCCAGCCAGCGCGGCGATATGCTCGGAGGGGGTGATATGGAGGCGACGAGGATGGCCGCGGCGAGCCAGCGCACGCTCCAGGTCACGGTAGAGGGTCACGGCTTGTCGTATGTCACGGTCGCGTGAGCCCGGTGCGTAGGAGCCTGTGCGCCGGCCAAGGCGGCGCCCAAAGAGCCAGCATACCCCCCCCACCACGGCAAGCCCGAGGCCCCAGAACAGCCAGGCAGCGGCGGATCGGGTCGAGCCGCGCTCGGACATGGGCTCGCGCGAGCTGTTGGTCGCGACGTGCCTTGCGCGGCGCAGCGAGCGCATGAGGCGCGACACCTCGGTCAGCAACCCGAGCTGGGTCCGCAGGTCGTAGCCGACCACGCTCTGCGCCCAGCTCATTTGGGCTGCGTCAAGGAACGCGTGCATGCTGGACCAGAGGTTGTCAGGCGGTCCAGCCAGCGTGGCCGCAACCGGCGTGGGATCGAACGTCATCCAGCCCTGCCCCGGGATGAAGGCCTCCACCCAGCTGTGTGCGTCGCCCTGGCGCAAAGCGTAGTAGTCGCCGTAGGGATTGTAGCGGCCTCCCACGAATCCCGTCACGTTGCGCGCAGGTACGCCCACGCCGCGCAGCATGATCGCCATGGCGGTCGAGAAGTACTCACAATGGCCGCGTTTGGCATGAAACAGAAATGCTCCGAGTGGGTTTTGGCCCGCCAGCCGTGGCTGGTTGAGCGAGTACTCGAACTCGTTCGAGCGCCGCAGTCTATCCTGGATGCTGCGCGCCTTGCCCAGGGGGTCCGGCGTCCCGCGGGTCCAGCGACGGGCCAGCTCGAGCACGGGTTCGTGCTGGGGGGGCAGCTGCAAGTAGCGCGAGCGGTCTTTCGCCGAGAGCTCTGCATCGTATCTCGGTTCGTGGCCGGGCGCGACGTGAGCCGTGTAGGTCAGGCGGATTCCACTGTCGAGGTAGCGGACGTGCAGTCCCGAGGCTAGCGTCAGTCGCTGGCGCATCCTGGCCGGATCGGAGCGCGAGGGCAGCGATACAGCCACCGTGCCCTGCGGCAAGAAGACCACGGGGGTTTCGAGTCGAACCACATTGATGCGAAGCGCGAGATCCCGTTTCGGCTGCGGCCAGCGGCGCAAGACGTAGTGGCCTGACACCACCCGCAGGGGCAGGGGCGCATCGACGGAACGCGTCCAGCGCCACCCGTCGTAGTGATCAAACGACGTGCCCCGCAGACGCAAGTCGAGCCGCGCCGCCTTGTGCGCGATACCGGATTCGGGCATGACTCGCAGCACGACGCTGGGGTCGTCCCGGATCACACCGAAGCCTCCCAGCTCCACCTGGTCGCCGAAGCCGGCCACCCGGCGACCGCTCGAATCGCCCAGACCGACAAAGCCTCTGCCCACACGCGGCACCGCCAGGAAGATGGTCGCGGTGAGCACGAACAGAGGCAGCGCCAAGAGCGCGGTCCCCAGCAGCAGGCCCGGGCCGACCAAGTTTCGCGAGGCGAGCACGCGCGCCATCGTGTCCGGGCCGCAAGCGCTCGCGTCAGGCTCGCGCAGGTACTGGTGCTCGATCTCGCGGCGCAGGTGGGTCAGCGTCAACATCCAAGGGGTAGCGACCACGAAGGCGACGAAGACGAGCGCGTAGGCTACGTCGGTGGACAGCACAGTAGCCGCTACCAGATGCAGGAACGCCAGGACGGCGATCTGTTGATAATCCGCCGCGCTGCGCCGGTTGCAGAGCCTCGAAACCTGCACGGCTGCAGCGAACTCGATCGCAAGCGCCAAGGTGGGTTGCGTCAGCATGGCGCGGCCGAGCTGAACGACGAGAAACAGCGCCACGGCTCCGGTCCACCAGGCTGCGTAGCGTCGCGACCCGAGCACGCGCCCTTCGGCAAACAAGCTGGCACCCCAACCGAGCGCGATCGCCAGCTTGGCCGGCAACGCAAGCTCCGCGCCCAGGCCGAGCCCAAGCAGGCCCAAACCTGAAATCAAGTAGGTAACCGACTTGTGCAACGCCGCGAAGCTCAACGCCCGAGCCCCGCCTGCGCAAGCTGCTCTGCCGCATCCGGCGGCGCCGGCTCAGGCTGCTGCTCGGGTCGCGACGCGCATTCGGGTTGCAGCAGCGCCAAGAACCTGAACAACGGGTCGGGGGCCGCGCCCGGCAGCACGACCGCTGAACACGTGCTGGCTGCAGCGATCTGCACGGCGGTGCCGCGGCGCAACAGGGCTACCGCCAGGCCGGCGACTTCCGAGATCGTGCGCTCGAAGCCCTCGGACCAGGTATCGGATGCCCCTGCCGGTCGCAGGTTGTTGACAGACAGGATCACCTGCCGGGCAGCTTCCTGCTCGCGCTCGCGCACGACGATCTCACCCAGCGCAGCGGAACGCTTCCAGTGAATTGCACGCGCCTCATCTTCCGCACGGTAGGCGCGCAGCCCGGCGAGCTCCTGGCCACTACCCACGGTACCGAGCGGTACCTGGGCCCCGGCGCGGTGCGCGGCTTCGGATCTGCAGCTGCCTGGCAGCAGGGCTGGATAGATGAGCGCTTCGTCACGAAGCTCGACGAAGCGCCGCTTCTCGAAGATGCCGAAAGGATAGCGCGTAGCCACCCGCAAGCCAATGAACCGCAGCGGACCTCGCCTCGTTGGAGTCAGCCGGTAGCTCGCAGCCTGCATGGATTTGGGCGCCACCTTCAGGACGTAGCAGCTCGGAGCGGCCGTGCCTTCAGCCATCTCCTCGACCTGAAGCGACAGACTTGGCGTGCGAGCCTTGTCGTTGTGAACGACCAGCTCGACCGGGCGCGTGGCTTGTGCGAACCACCGCCCTGGTAGACGGCGTTGCACCCGCACGCGCCGCAGCACGAGCTCGCTGAGAATGCCGCTGAGCACGATCAGGCTCAACATGAATCCCAGCACCAGATAAAGCAGGTTGTTGCCTGTGTTGAAGGCTGCTACTCCGACTCCGAGCGTCACGAGAATGAACCACTTGCCCTCGCGAGTGACACGCAGATGGCGCCGCCATGGTTTCACGTTAGGACCCGCCACACGACAACCCGTGCAGATCGCAGGGGACCGGGCGTCGCTGGCAAGGCGCGACGACGCGGAATACTGCGGGTATTTCGAGGAGGAGCAACACAGCCAGCGGCGTTTGGGGCCTGCGAAGTGGGCAGGTTATTGTGCGGCGGGTCCTTAGACAGGCACGCTCAACGAGGTCAGTTGATCGACTACGATGCGTTCGGCGTCGACGCGCGCGTCCACGCCGTCGCGGCTGCCCGAAGGACGCACCCGGTGTGCCAGCACCGGCACGGCCAGGGTCTTGACATCATCAGGGGTCGCGTAGGAGCGCCCTTGCACGATCGCAAAGGCCCGCACGCAGCGATCCAGCGCCAGCGCAGCTCGGGTAGATGCCCCCATGTCCAGCATCGGCGTGTTTCGCGTGGCAAGGATCAGTGCATGCAGGTACTGCACGAGCTCTTCCGTCACGCGCACCCGGTCGACCGCCTGCTGGGCCGCAAGCAGCTCGGCGCGGTTCACGACCGCGCGCAGCTGGTCCAGGGGATCGCCGGCTCGCCGCCGTGCGATGAGACCGCGTTCCACCTCGGGCGGCGGATAGCCGAGACGCACCCGCATCAGGAAGCGGTCGAGCTGCGACTCCGGCAGTGGATAGGTGCCAAAGAACTCAGCGGGATTCTGGGTAGCCACCACAAAGAAGGGATCTTCCAAGGTATGCGTCACGCCATCGAGAGAAACACGACGCTCGCCCATAGCCTCGAGCAGCGCGCTTTGCGTTTTGGGCGAGGTGCGGTTGATCTCATCCGCAAGCAGCACATGGGTAAACACAGGACCCTTGCGAAACGAGAAGCTCGCCGTCTGCGCGTCGTAGACGCTACCACCGAGCAGGTCGGCCGGCATCAGATCCGAGGTGAACTGGATGCGGCGGAAAGTCAGTCCCAGGCTACAGGCAAGCGCACGTGCGAGGCTGGTCTTGCCTACACCGGGAACATCCTCCAGCAAGAGATGCCCTCGGCCTAGAATGCAGGTCACTGCTAGCTCGACTGCGCTGCGCTTGCCCTGAAGGACGCCGGCGACGCTATCCACCAGACGCGCGGCGATTTCTGTAGAAGCAGCAGGCGTCGGCAGCGTCGCTTCCATCAGCTCGGAATTTATCATGCTGACGCTGGCCGGGCACTACCTACCGCGGCGAGTGCCAAGGAACCGCCACTCCATAACCTGCCCACCTCGCAGGCCCCAAACGCCGCTGGCTGTGTTGCTCCTCCTCGAAAAACCCGCAGTATTCTGCGCCGTCGCGCCTTGCCAGCGACGCCCGGTCCTCTGCGATCCGCACTGGTCGTTGCGCGGCGGGTTCCAACGTGAAACTTCCGTTCGATACCTAAAGGCCGCGAGTGTGGCGCGCGAGATCCAGGATTGGAGCTGCGCCTCACGGGCTCACCGGGTCGAGCATTACAGCTGCGCTCGTGTGGTTGGCAGTGCGAGGGGGGCTTCGGTCTTGGCTCAGGCCGCCGTAGCTAGATCGAGCGCTTTGTCGAAGGCGGCGTCTTTGCGCGAGGTTGCACGTGGATATAGCCACTCTCATAGGTATCGTCGCCGGTTTCGGCCTGATTGTCGGCTCGATCTTGCTCGGTGGCAGTCTCGCCGCTTTCATCGACCCGCCCAGCCTGTTGATCGTGGTGGGCGGCACCATCGCAGCCACACTGATGGCAGAAAACCTGGACCGCGTGGTCGGCGCCTTCAAGGTCGCACGCAATGCCTTCTTCAATAAATCCTCGGACATAACCGACACCATCGAGACGATCCTGAAGCTCTCGAACATCGCTCGCCGGGAGGGTGTACTGGCTCTGGAGAACCAGCAGGTAGGCGACCCCTTTCTCGCAAAAGGCGTGCGCATGGCTGTCGACGGCATCCCGCAGGAAGAAATCCGCGAGACCCTGGCTGCGGAGCTGGTATCGATGAAGGCCCGGCACGGCCGTGGTCAGAAACTCTTCAAGTTCATGGGATCGACCGCGCCGTCCATGGGCATGATCGGCACCTTGATCGGCCTGGTGCAGATGCTGCAGGCATTGGACGACCCCTCCAGCATCGGCCCGGCCATGGCCGTCGCACTGCTAACCACGATGTACGGAGCCATCTGCGCCTTTCTGGTGTTCAACCCGATCGCCGAGAAGCTGGAACGTCGCACCATAGAAGAAGTGCAGAACATGACGCTGGTGATCGAAGGTGTGGAGTCGATCGTCAAGGGCCAGAATGCCGGCATCATCAAAGACAAGCTCGAGGCACGCCTGTCCCCGGCCAACCGATCGCAAGCGGAACAAGCTGCCTGATGCAAGACGAAGAGCAGGGCGCTGATGGCGAGACGGGCGCGCCGGCCTGGATGGCCACCTTCAGCGATTTGGCCACGCTGCTGCTGACCTTTTTCGTCCTGCTGCTCTCCTTCGCGACTATGGATATCCAGAATTTCCAAACCGCGCTGGGTTCCGTGAAGGAGGCATTCGGTGTCCAGTTCGAGACCCGCGGAAACTTCGAAACACGATCCACATCCATCATCGAGCTTTCGCAAAAGGAGTCGAACCGACGCATCACCGTGGTCGATTCCGAGGGGTCCGTTATTCAAAGTCTCAGAAGGAAGCTCAAGCGCATGGGCCTCGAAGACAAGGTCAGCGTTTTCAAGGGTGACCGAGGTATTACGCTGCGTCTGGACGACATGGTCCTTTTTGGTCTCGGATCCGGCCGGCTGCGAGAAGCCGCCTACAGCGTCCTGAACGCGATCAGCGAAATCGCCGGGGAAATGCAGGGTCCCCTGTCGATCGAAGGGCACACCGATGATTCCCCTATCCGCAGCGCGAAGTTTCCCTCCAACTGGGAGCTTTCGACAGCGCGAGCCGCCAGCGTGGTGCGCTACCTGATAGACAGAACCGGCATGCGATCCGACCGGCTTCAGGCAGTGGGCCTGGCCCACATCAAACCGATCGCACCGAACAATTCGCCCGAAAACCGCGCGCGCAACCGGCGTGTGGAGTTCGTTTTTCTGCGCGCCGGTCCGCGCCCGATTTCACCCAAGAAGACCATACTGTAGGCGCAAGCACACCATCTCGGGCGCGAGCGGCGACCGCACGCGAAGTGCTTGTTTTTGCAACAAAAAGAGGCGTGCATACGATGCCCTGGTGTAAGGATCTCTGCGATCGGCGCAGCTTATTGTGTCGCAGGTCCTAAAGTCAGAGCCCACGGTCACCGTTTTTCCCCGGAGCCGCAGCTAGCGGCGGATGGAAACCGGCACTGCAGCCCATCGGAGACACAGCTTGAGCAACGCCATTCTTGTCGTGGAGGACGAGGCCACACTTCGAAGCACCCTGGGCCGCTTCTTGTCCCGGCGTGGCCATCGCGTGCTCGAGGCGCGCAGCAAAGGAGAAGCCCTCGAGCTGATGCAGCGCGAGAGCGACCTCTTCCTGGTCCTGGCTGACATCGCCCTACCGGATGGTCTCGGCTTCGAGCTCGTGCAGCGGGCGCCCAAGGCAGGGGGCTGCCCCAAGGTCATCCTCATGACTGGGGACAACAACATCGACCACGCAATCACCGCCGTGCGACGTGGTGCTATCGACTTCCTGCTCAAGCCTTTTTCGCTTGAAGCGCTGGAGGAGGCCCTACTTCGTGCCCAGCGCGAGCGAGCTCGGAGCAAGACACGCGACTCGCTTCGACCACCCGCCGAGACGCAGCTGTGGAGGCGGCAGTTCGCTCCCGGCGTGCTCGGCCAGCATCCCAGTTTGACGGAAACCTTCGATCTGCTGGCAAGCGTCGCCGACACCGATTGCACCGTACTCGTCACCGGCGAAACAGGCACCGGAAAGGAGCTCGTCGCACGCGCCCTTCATCGGGGCAGCAATCGCCATGCAAAGCCCTTCGTAACCGTCAACTGTGCGGCCATACCGGAGAATCTGCTCGAAAGCGAGCTGTTTGGACACGTCAAGGGGGCCTTCACCGGCGCAACCCAGGCGCGCACCGGCCGGTTTTTGCAGGCCGACGGGGGGACCATCTTTCTCGACGAGATCGGCGAGCTGCCATT
>JAKSBK010000541.1 GCA_022361155.1 Pseudomonadota bacterium | reverse complement strand
TCTGGAGCTGTTCGAAGCCCTTCGGAATGCCCGGCGTCTCGGACCACTTGCATTCGATGAGCTTCAGGCGATCGGCCACGGGAATCACGAAATCGACCTCGACACCGTAGTGATCGCGATAGAAGTACACGTTGGGTGACAGACCGCGGTTGGTGAACCAGCGAACGATCTGTCCAAGCACCAGAGTCTCGAACATCGGACCAAGGAGCGCACTGGCTGCGAGATCGGCGGCGCGGCGCACGCCGAGCAGGGAGCACGCAAGCCCGGTGTCCAGGAAGTAGAGCTTGGGCGTCTTGACCAGCCGCTTGCCCAGGTTGCGGTAGTAGGGCGCCAGTAGCATTACGATGCCCGAGGCCTCGAGCACCGACAGCCAGCTGCGCACCGTGTTCGAGCTCACGCCCACATCGGACGCCAGCGAGTTCATGGACAGCAGCTGCCCGCTGCGCGCGGCGCATAGCCTCAGGAAACGATCGAAGTCGCGCAGACTCCGCACCTGCAGCGCCTGGCGAACGTCGCGCTCCAGGTAGGTGGCTATGTAGTCGGAGTAGAAGCGCTGGGGTTCCAAGTGCTTGGCATGCAGCTCGGGATAGCCGCCTACGAACATGAGCTGGAGCAGCTGTGACCTGTCGATCTCATCTCCGCGCGCAGTCTCGATTTCGCGCAGCGATAGGGGATGCAGTTCGAGCACCACCACCCTGCCTGCGAGACTCTCGCTGACGCCTGCCATGAGCGGAAACTTCTGCGATCCGGTCAGCAGGTATTGTCCCGGCACATCCCGGCGCCGGTCCACTGCGTGCTTGAGGTAGCGAAACAGGCGCGGCGCGTACTGGACTTCATCGATGATGTGGGGCGGGGGATGGGTGGCGAGAAACTGCTCGCCGGAGTTGTCTGCTTGCTCTGCTGTGGCAGGCAGGTCCAAGCTCACGAAGCCGCAGTCGGAAAAGGCGCGCTCGAGCAGGCTGGTCTTGCCCGACTGGCGGCATCCCGTGAGCAGTAGGACCGGCTTCTGACGGCTGAGCGCTTCCAGCGTCGAACGAATTTCTCTTGTGATCCAAGGCACTTGGGTATTTTGAAATCAAATTCAGGATTTTTCAAGAGTAAGTCCTGTCCTATATCATCGACAACGCCGAGGAAGGGGAGCAGCGTTCGCGAGAAAGTTCCGGCTCGGGATAAAGGGGCTACAAGATCGAGCTCGTGCGGGTCATTACTCATGTCATCGACGACCCATAGGAACGAGCGGCGACCGCTTTGGCTGCCATCGCCCGCCGGCACCGAGCCGCTCGCGGTTGCTGTGGGCGGTCTTCGTCACGGTCCACCGGGCGGGAGGCTCCGGGCTTGCTCGACGCTGCTTGCAGTGTTCGCAGCCTGTCCCCGACTTGCGCTTGCCCAACCGGAGCTGGATGGCGAGCCACGGGCCATGACGCAAGACACGGCCCGGGGCCTCGCCCTGGGGACGGGAGCACGCGCGGCGGCACGATCGACCTCGGCGCTGCTCTACAACGTGGCCGGGCTCAGCGTGGGGCGGGTCTACCACCTCGAGACCGATGTCGCGTACTTTGCCCGAGAGCGCACGCTGGCCGCGGCTGCCGGCGTGGCGGATTCGCTGACCAGCGCGCTTGCGGCAGGCCTGTCGGCTCGCTGGCTGAGAAGTCTCGGCACCGGCGGCTATTCGGGCCTCGACTTCCGGCTCGGTTTTGCGCTGCCGCTCTCGGACGCCCTCTCGGTAGGCGCTCTTGGGCGCTACCTCTCCCTCAACCGTCAAGGGTCGGGTCCCAAGGGCGACAAGACCAAGCTGCGGGTGACCAAAGGCATCGCGCTGGGCGCCGCGATCCGAGCGCGTCTACTCGAGCAATGCGAGCTCGCGCTGCTCGCCGGCAACGTGCTGAGCACCGCTGGCGATCGCACGCCGAGGCGGCTCGGTGCCAGCGTAGCTGTCGACTTTGCTGGTGCCGCAACCGTGGGAGCCGACCTGCTGCACGTGACGGCAGCTGGCGGCTACGTGATCGCGGGCGCGGGCGCCGAGTACCGGCACGAGTTGTTGGCACTGCGTGCTGGTTACCGCTACCAGGGTCTAGCAGAGCGCCACGCGTTGAGCGCGGGTCTCGGCTACTCCAAGCCCCGCGCGGCGCTCGATCTGTCGCTCCGCCGCACCCTGAACGGCAGCGACACGACGCTCATGCTGGCACTGCGCTACTTCGTACAGTGAGCACGCGGCGGCTTGATCACGACTACTGTGGCGACCGGCGTCGCCACTCATCGGAGGCAAGCTCCAGGTGTCCTCTGTGCAACGTTTGGGTGAACGCCGTGGCGGCCCTGCGAGCTGACGTTGTGCTCCGTTGGTCGGCATCGGTCGCCGGATCCACACGCACGAGCACGCTGCACGTGAACACGTTGACGCTCGCCTGCCGAAACGAGGGACGGCTAAGCAGCGCGCGCTCCAGCGGATCCTTGAGATGGGCCGCGCGGTAGAGCGCGGGCACGGCGATGTGCTGTCGCTACGATTAGGCTGGCAACCGCCGTCCCACAAGCGAAGCAACTAGAGCGTCACGGCGATGTTGCAAGGGGGTGGCCGCGGCATGGGACACTCCCTAGAGCCTCAGCTCCTGGATGCAGCCGGCGGCTTCCGCGAGGAGCTGGCCCACTCGACAGGCCGAACCTCGAGAGCGGAAGGAGCTGGGGTTGCGCTGGAAGCTCCGGATGGCCATGCGCAACAGAGCCATGCACCGCATGATGCGCGCGCGGAACGCAAGCCCTGACTCGGGACGGCGGGTCTCGTACTCGTGCAGGAACACGGTCGCGAGCTCGCGTAGCTCGTTGCGCTTGCTGCGCACGGCGGCGCGGTGCAGCTCGGCCATGAAGTTCCCGACGTCGAGCGCAGGATCACCGAGACCCGCATCGTCCATGTCGAGCACCGCCAGGGGCGCAGGCCCAGATAGCAGCAGCTGGCTGGGCTTGTACTCTCCGTGAACGAAGCTCAACTGGCCCGGGCCTACCGTACGGGCCGGGCGCTCGAGCTTGCTCAAAAGGGCCTGCACTTGATCCGCCAACTCGGGTGCGACGACTTCGACCGATGCGGCCCGCTCCTGCAGCCGGCGGAGCTCGTCGCGCAAGCACAACACGGCGCTGCCTTCAGCCACCGGCAGCCGGTGCAGCTTGATCAAGGTCTCCACAGCGCGCAAGCATTCGGCTCGAGCTCTGTGCCGGTCTTCGGTTTCGAGGTAGCTCTTCATGCTCTCGCCGGGCAGGCGCTGCATCAACACGAGCCCCCAGTCGGCGAGCTGGCCGATGGCACGGGGCACGCGAAGGCCAAGTTTCTGGGCGGGTTCGGCCAGGCGCTCAAGCAGCTCGAAGACCCTGTCCGCGCCTCCTGCCGCCGGATACAGCTTCGCGACCCACTGCTCCTTCGGCCGACTGTCCAGCTCCGGGACCGTGAGCAGAAGCACGGAGCGCTGGTGGGGACGGTAACGGAGCAGTTGCGCGCTTGGACGCCCGTACGGGCTCGAGGCCGCTCGCAGCCCTAGTCGCGCCAACCCGATCGCCAGATCTTCGGGGCGAGCGGTTCGAGCGAGTCCTGGGAGATTCCAATCATCGGGATAGAACTCCACCATGCAGCAAGGCTCGTTCAGCACGAGCACGCGCGCTCGCTCGCTGCTTTCGTACCTGCGATAAGCCGCGAGGAGCGCTCGTTCGTCCGCAAAGCTGATGACGGCGCGCTGCACGATGCTCTCGGGTGGCTTGGACAGGCTCAGCCTGTAGAGCGCGACACACTCCTTGGTCGGGACATAGGTCATGGTCTCGACCTGTGCCTCCACCAGCTGCCAGCCTGGCTTCAAGCGTGGCAGGATACGCTGCGACAAGAGCGCCTGCATTTCGGCTCGGCCCAAGGCGATGCCCATGCCTCGAAGTCTTGGATCCGGCTTCAGTACGGCGGCCTCCAACATGCCTACCCGCCCAGCGAGCTCAGCCGGTCGCGGGCGTTGTGCAGCAGGCAGGGGCTCGTTCGCGTCCAGCCCGGCGCCAGCGATAAGAAGGAGTAGAGGGCCCACTTGATGTCACCGAAGGCTCGGTACCAGTTTTGCCATCCTGAATGCTGATCGGCCTGCGGATGTGCAGCAGAGTGCTCGCTCAGCGCCGCGACGAACGCCTGTTCGCAGTGTCCGATCACGGGCTCCAGCTGGGGGTCGCGCAACACAGCCATGTCAAAGCGGGAAAGAAACTCACCCGCATCCGCGCTGGCTCCCGACAGGCACAGCTTGTCCAGGTCGACCACCGCCATCTTGCGCGGCGGGCCGCCGGGTGCGGCGCCGAGCACGCACTGCGTGTAACGAAACGCTCCGTGGTTGACGACCATCGCCTCGGGCGGCATCCGCTCGGCCGTGCGCCGTAGCTGCTCCAACAGGTCACGGACCGTGCGCTCGAGCTGTGGCTCGATTTCCTGCAGTCCGTTCAGCTTGGATTCGATCCATCGCAAAGCGCTGTGAGGAGCTACCTCCGCGAGTCCGCCGACGTTCAGTTGCTGCAAGCAGGCGAGACCGGCTGCCGCCGTTTGCATGTGAGCCCGCAGCGCTCCTAGCTGCGCTCGGTCGTGCGGGGCCTGCTTGATCAGCGCGCTGAGCTCCGTCGAGCCTGCAAGGCCGGCGAGGAGCAGCGTCTGCGCTTCGTCCAGGTAACCCAGCGCATCGGGCGTATCCCAGGGCGCTGCCGCCGCCCGCAGTTGTCGGCTCAGCTCTCGTAAGGGGGCGAGCATGCGCTTGCCTCGTTGGTCTCGAAACACCTTCCCGTACAGCGTGAGCGTTCGATCCCGGAGCTCCAGGTCGTAGCGGACAACGCAGCGAATCCCAGGCTTGTAGGAAACCGGGGTCGCTTCGATCCGCTGGATCTCCCCGGCCTCGACCCCGAGCTGCTCGGACAGAGCCCTGCGCAGCCAGGCTGCGGAGGCTGCCGGCGCTAGGGTTGGCAGCGCTTCGTCCAGCGGAAACGCTTGGAGCAGCACGCCCTGCCGCCGCAGATAGCGGTACACGTGACCCAAGCCCGACACCGCTCGCACGCGCCCGGCGAGCTCTCGGAAACGGCTTGAGGCTACGAGCGCGGCGCCGCGCCCGCCCGCGTAGAGCGTCGCCCGCACCAGCCGTGACGAGCCGTCGCGCCGAGGCAGGCGCCACAGAAGAGAGCAGGACTCCGCGGGCCGGTAGCGTACATAGGCGGGCTTGGCCCTTGCAGGATCCAGGTCGGGACCTGCGATGTCCGTGACCGCATCGGCGATGAAGTCCGGCATACCGGCGCCCGTGAACAGCGACGCCATGGATGGTAGGGCGGCATCGGTGGGTATGACACGCATGATGGTTAGGGCCCGCGGAAGAATAGCCCGTCTGTATCGCCGAGGGCCGGGCGCCGCTGGCAAGGCGCAACGACGAGGAATATTGGGGATATTTCGAGGAGGCGCAACATAGCCAGCGGTGGCCGGAACCGGTGAGATGGATGAGTTGTTCTTCCGCGGGCCCTCATCCCAGGCGCTCGGCCCGAGCCTGGTGTCGTCCGGGACACTAGCTTTGGGCAGGGCCGGCAGGCTGCCGCGATCCCGCCGAGTGTGCGGCAAACAGACGGCGGTATTTGCCTCCAGCGTCCATCAGCTCGCTATGTGTTCCCTGTTGGACGATCCGGCCTTCGTCCAGCACGATGATGTACTCGCCCTCTTCCAGGCTCGAAAGCTGATGGGTGATCATCAGCACCGTCTTGTGCTCGATGAGCCGTTCGAGCGCTTGCATCACGGCAGCCGCGGAAGCGGGATCCAAGCCGGTCAGAGGTTCATCCAGGATGATGATCGGAGCCCTGCGCACGATGGCCCGGGCGATGGCGATGCGTTGGCGCTGACCGCCGGACAGCACGGCGCCTCGCTCGCCAAGCTGCGTGTCGTAGCCCTCGGGCAGGGCGCAAATGAAGCCGTGGGCATTGGCGGCCGTGGCCGCAGCCTCGACTTCCTCCGCCGTGGCATGCGGCTTGCCGTATGCGATGTTCTCGCGGGCGCTTGCAGCGAACAGGAGCGGATCCTGGGGCACGATCGCGATCTCGCGACGCAGCGATTCGCGCCGGTACCTCGCAAGCTCTACCCCATCCAGCCGGATCGAGCCCTGCCGCGGATCGTAAAGGCGCAGCAAAAGGCTGATGATCGTCGATTTGCCGGCACCGGACGCCCCGACCAGGGCCACGCGCTGGCCGGCTGCCACCCGGAAAGAGACATCCCGCAGCACGGGCTTGGCGTCGCTGTAGTCGAAGCTCACCCGGTCGAACTCGATCTCCCCGTGTATTGCACAGGCTTCGATCGCGCCGGGCGTGTCCTTTACCTCGGGCTCGACGTCCAGGATGTTCGAGATCCGCTCTGCGCTGGCCATGGCTTTCGAGAACCTCGCGGACGTACGCGCCAGCCTTCGGATGGGTCGATACATGTCCGCCACGTAGGCCGCAAACACGAGGATGGCGCCGGGCGTCATCCGGCCGTTGATTACTTGCAGCGAACCGAAGAGCACCACGGCCCAGGTTCCGAAAGCGCTGATGATCTCAACCGCGCGAGTTACTGCGGCCCCCAAGCGCGCGGTGCGAATGCTCTGCGTCAAGGTGCGCGCACTCTCGCTCTCGAAACGCTCCTCCTCGAAGCGTTCCCGCCCAAAGGCCTGGATCAGCGGCAGGTTCGTGAGAATCTCGGCGATGCGCGCGGCGACCTTCCCTTCCTTGCTGCGCTGGCTCTTCGCGGAGCTTTTGACCTTTCTATAGAGATAGAAAAGGCCAAAGAACAGCACGGGAAACGTGGCCAGCACGATCAAGCTCAGAAACCAATCCAGACTGAACATGATTGCGAACATGCCGAAGATGGTCAGCAGGTGTGCGAGGGAGGTCAGCGCCGACTCGGCGAACACATCGCGAAGCGCATCGCTGTCGGTGACGACCTTTGTCAGCAGATCGCCGGAGCGTTCCCGGTTGTGAAACGACAGGGACAGGCGCTGCAGATGAGCGAAGAGCTCGCATCGGAGCCTGTGCACGAGCTGATAGCCGATGCGCGAAGTAAGGAAGAGCTGAAAGTACGCGAACAACCCCCGGAGCAGCGCCAGCACGATGATGCTCAGCGACAGCAAGATCAGCGCCGAGACCTTGTTTTCGCGAATCAGCTCAGCAAGCAACGGCCACGACAGCGGCTCGTCGAGCAGGATATGATCGAAGATCAGCTTCAGCGGCCATGGCCACGCCAACTCGGCGAGTGTGAAGCCGAGCATGCACAGCCCGGCCAAGAACAGGCTGCCCTTCAGACGTCCGAGATGCGAAAGAACGATGGCCCGAAGCCAATTTCGCTTCGGCTTCATATGCTTCTTTCGGGAGTCATCAGCGTTTCGGCCAGCTCGATGATCCGCAGCGCATTGTGCGTCCAGGTGTGGTGCGCGTGGATCCGCCGGGCACCCGCTCGGCCCAGCGCCTCGCGCCGCTCCGGGTCCACGAGCAGCTGCTCCACGGCCGAGGCCATGCTTAGCGTATCACCTGGGGCATGCAGCAGCCCGGTCTCGTTTGGGACGATGATGTCCGCGACCTGTCCCTGTGCAGAAGCCACCACCGGTACACCCGATGCCATGTACTCGAACAGCTTCAGCGGCGAAAAGTAGAAGGAGTGCTCCAGTGCCGGATAGGGGGCGAGCCCCACGTCGAAGCAGCGGATCAAAGCCCCAACCTGTTCGTGCGGGAGCGCGCCCGTGAACACCACGCTGTCCACAACGCCCAGCTCCCGCGCGGCCTGTTCCAACTCATGCCGCAAGGGCCCGTCCCCGACCACGAGCAGGCGTAGCCCCGAAAAGCGCGGGCGCAGACGCGCAAGCAGCTCGGCAAGCACCCGCACGCCGTGCCAAGCACGCAGGCTGCCCACGAAACCCAAGACAGGCCCGTCCCCGAGATCCCAGCGAGCACGCAGCGTCGGGTCCGGCGGGCCGGGCCGAAAGTGGGCCGGATCCACCGCGTTGGGGACGACGTGCACACGAGCCGGGTCCACTCCGAGGGACGTTGCGTGTTGCCGCACAGCGGTGGACACGGCGAGCACCGCCGACGCCTGGCGCACGGTCCATGCCTCGGCGCGCGCAGCAAGTTCCTCCAGTCCCGTCTTGCGGTAGATGGACTGCTCGACGGCGAGCGGGGCGTTGAGCTCAAGCAATAGCGGTCGCCCAAGCTCCCTTGCGAGCATCACCCCGGTCGTTGAATAGGGCGAGGCACGCTCGTAAATGAAGTCCGGGGGCGCGGCGCCCAGGCGGTCTCGCAGCGTACGCAGCAGATCCCGATTGTAGAGAATACGGCGTACCTGCCTTGCTGCCGCGTCGTCCATTTCCAGCATCTGCTGCCACGTTCGCATCGCATCCACGGCGTCTTCCGTGTCCTCGCTGGGTGGCAAATGCACGATGGACGCGCGTAGGCTGCTGCGTAGCGCCGGCTCCTCGTCCCCGAGGGTGGGTGCCGCCAACTGAACCGAGTGCCCTGCATCCGAGAGCGCCTGCACCATCATGCGTACGTGTACAGAGGCTCCCTTGTGACCTGAGACGGGGATACCGAGATCTGCGCAGAGATACAGAATCCTCACGCAACGCCCAAGCTCGAGCCTTGGGGCAGGAACAGCCGGCGCAGCCTGCCGACATTCTCCCGCAGGTCAAACCGGGTTTCGGCGCGACGCCGGCCTGCGTTGCCTAGCTGCATACGCAGGCCAGGCTCGGCAAGCAGGCTCGCCGTGGCAGCCGCGAGCTCGTCGGCGCGCTCCGGCCCCACGATGAAGCCGGTGTGCCCGTGCTCCACGATTTCCGGATTTCCGGTCACGCGGGTGGCGACCACAGGCAAGCCGGAGGCCATGGCTTCGAGCATGACGGTGGGCAGCGCATCCCGATTGCCGTCTTCCGCGATCACACAAGGCATGACGAGCAGAGCCGCCTGCCGGTAGTACCCTCGCAGCTCATCCTGGGAGCAGGCTCCAACCAAGCGCACTCGCCCTCGCAATCCCACGTCGTCGATTCTCCGGGACAGCTCTTCGCGCAGCTCGCCCTGGCCCACGATTGCGCACCGGAAGCCCACCCCGCGCTCGTGCAGCATGCGACACGCTTCCAGCAAGAAATGGAATCCCTTCTTTTCCACCAGGCGACCCACACCCAGGATTAGACCGCCGTTCTTGCCCCCACCGCCGTGCCTGTCCAGCCAGGCTTGCCTGTCCAGACTGCGCTGCGTGTCTAGGCTGCAGCTTTGGCCAGGTTCCAATTCGGGACGAAAGAGCCGCAGGTCGACTCCGTTGTAGATCAGCTTCACGCGTTTCGCGGCCCTGCCGGCGAGTCGAGCCAGGTGGCGCCGGTTGTGTTCGCACACCGTGACGACGAATGCCGCGTCGCGCAGCTTCTGTTGCAGCAGCACGGCGTCAACGGTGTCGTGATAGATGTCCTTTGCGTGGGCAGTGAAGGAGTACGGCAGACCCGTCATGCGGCTTGCCAGCCTGGCCACCGTGGCCGCGTCGGAAGCGAAATGCGCGTGCAGATGATCCACCCCGCGAGCGCGCGCCAGGGCGGCCAAGGCCCCAGCTTTGAGCATGAGCGTGGCTTGCTCCCAGTCGGCAGCATGGCGCCCTACGAGTGTCTGCCGCGTCCAGGTCCTAGCCCGCTCTTCGGCCGTCGGCGCCCCCGCGCCCCGTCCTCGGGCGTAGCTGCCGCTACAAATGTAAGCCGCCTGCGTCCAATCGTCTCGCGGCAGGTAGGTGACGCGGGCTCTTAGCCTTTGCAGTGCCTCATGCTGCACAGGGTCGGCAGGGTCGCTCAGCGCGAAGACGTCGATCTCCAAGCCCTGGCGTTCGAGCTCCAAAAGCTCATGGACGATGAAGGTCTCGGACAGCCTGGGAAAGCGCTTGAGCACATAGCCGATGCGCGGCGTTCGGACTGCACGTGAGCTAACAGTTTCTCTTGGCCTCAGCTGCCGGTTTATGGTGGATTCGTACATTGCAACTGTAGGAGAGACCGGAACGCGGGATACAAGGCCGCTATGGGTGCGGTTACTCCAGCGCGAGCAACGCCTTCATTTCGCGGACCACATTGCCCAGGCCGTCGGCCTGTAGTACCGGCCGGGGTCGGGGGTTCGCTTTCAGACCTTCTGCCAGCATCCGGGCGAGCAGGTCCGGCGATAGCTGGTCTGGCGGAATCGCGCGCACCAGGCCCAGACTGGCGAACGCCCGTGTACGCAGCTGCTGCTCGGCGCTCGGCCCCTTGCGGGGCACCACAACCACACGCTTTCCCATGTGCGCGGCTTCGGTGAGCGTGTTGTAGCCGGCCATGGTTACTACCAGATCTGCCGCCTGCAGGTAGCCCAGACTGTCCGTCACCGTGTCCAGGATCCGCACCGGCAAGCCTTCGCTCTGCGCGCGTAGCTCCGCCTTGTTCTCCGCGGACATGAGAGGCCCGGTCACGACCAGACTCTCCGCAGACAGCGAGGGCCCGAGCAACTCAAGCGCCTTCAGATAAGCCTTCAGAATCAGGTGACCATCGCGTCCGCCGCCCACGGTCACGAGCACCAACTTGTCTGCGCGAAGCCGCAGCTCGCGCCGGATCTGGTCTCGGCTCTGCCTGCTACCTGAAGCACAAACGTAGCCGCAAAAACGAGCCTTGGACGGTCTCGAGCCGTCGCCCTGCAGCTTGTAGTGCAGGCCCGTGTCAAAAATCTCCCTGCGACCGTAAAACAGAACACGGTCGTAGTAGCGATCGATCGCGTCGTAGGTACCGTCGTCCCGCCAGCGGCTCGACGTGACCTCCGGTCGATCCAGGATGTCCCGCAGTCCCAACACGAGCTTTGCGGGCGTTGGGCGGCTGCGGAGGTACTCCAGGGTTTGCAAAAGCTCGCCGTGCACACCGCGAGGCACGTAGTCCGCGAGCAGCAGGTGGGGCCGGAAGTGCCTGGCAGCCTCCAAGAGCATGGATCTGCGCAGTGCGATCACCGTCTCGAAGCTCAAACTAAGACTGGCGGGCCGCCAAACCCCGGTCGCCACCTTGGCGATTGAGGGCAACTTGATGGCATCCACGCCGGCCGGCAGCGAGAAGAAGGCGCCCGTAGGAGAGCCCACGACCATCAGCGCCGTGGCTCCAGGCACCTGCCTGACAAAATGCTCCGCTATCAGCGAGTTTCGCCGCAAGTGGCCCAGGCCGAACCCGTCGTGCGAATAAAGCATGATCCGCGGGGGCTCGCTTAGCCGGCTTGGCATGCGCGGCAGCGCGAACGTTCGGAGCCTTGTCGTCTGCTGCATGTCCACACCCATGCCTGGCCACCACGAACCCAGTCCCCGAGCGTGCAAGAATCGGCAGGATCGAGCCATAAGCCCACCGTCGCACCCAACCAAGCAAGGTTGTCACACATAAAACACATCTGTGTCATATGCAAGTGACACTCGTGGGTTTTCCAATTCTGTGATCGTTTCGTTCAGCCAAGTTTCCCCTTCGGTGGGGGTTCGATCTGGTGGAGGGGCCGGAGATCGTTGGCGTTCGTTGGGACGCGGACACCTGGGTGTTCCTAGACCCAAAAAGTGGAACTTCAGTATAAGATGGAACTTCGAGTTGGCCTTCGGGGACGGACGCACGACCCAACGCCGACAACCCGGAGGCCCGTGACCGAGGTAGCTCGAACCTCGACACGCGAGCACCGAGTCCGGGTTGTGACCCAGTGGCCAGGCAGCAATCCATCGTAATCCCCGGCAAGCGGTACCGGGTTCTGCCTAGTGCCTCGCCACAGGAATCCTGGTTGGTTGGGGCCTGCAGTGGGGCTCGCTGGCAAGGCGGACCGACGAAGACTGCGGTTCATTTCGATGCGGTGCAGCGCATATTCGAGGAGGT
>JAKSBK010000540.1 GCA_022361155.1 Pseudomonadota bacterium | reverse complement strand
GTAGCGTAACGAGGTCGCGCGACAGGTACGCCTGCGCCTTGTGTTGCTCGAGCTTCGTGCGTAGGCCCTGACGCTTCACCTGATCGAGCTTCGCGTATATTCCGTCCAGCGTGCCGTACTCTGCCAAAAGAGCCACAGCCGTCTTGGGACCCACCGATGGAACCCCGGGAACGTTGTCGGAGCTGTCGCCCATCAATGCCAGCAGATCCCGTACCTGAACCGGCGGGACCCCCAACTTCGCCTCTACCTCCCGGGGGCCGTATACACGTCCTCGCATCGAGTCGAACAGCAGCACCTGGTCGCCCACCAGCTGCATCAAGTCCTTGTCCGCGCTGACGATCACCACCGGCGTGCCCTGAGCCAGCGCCTGGCGAACCAGCGCAGCTATCACATCGTCGGCCTCCGCCTCTTCTCGCTCGAAAACGGCCATGGAAAGGCTGCTCGCGAGCTCGCGGACCCGACCCATTTGCTCCTTTAGCTCGGGTGGTGCCGGCGGGCGGTTCACTTTGTACGCACCGAACAGGTTCTTGCGAAACGACGGGCCCTGACAGTCCATTGCCACCGCGAGCTTGCGCGGCCGCTGATCTTGCACAAGCTTCAGCAGCATCGTCGCGACGCCGTACAGGGCATTGGTCGGCAACCCCCTCGCCGTGGTCAACATCGGCAGTGCATGATAGGCGCGAAACACGTAACCGCTGATATCCACCAGATAAAGCGTGTCCGGATCGCCACACGCTGGAAGCGCTGTCTGGCCTGTGGCTGCTGTGCTCATGGGCGGGCACGATTCTACAGATCTCCGGGCCCGTTCAAAACCGAGCGCCCCGGCACGGGCGCAACCTGCAAACGCGGGCCGGCTCCGGCCGGCTCCTTGCCAACTTGCATGACTCGGTGCCTACATGCTAGAGCGCCGTGCGGCGCTCTCTGGGGGGCCCCAAAACAAAGGCCCGGCTCGGGAAATCCCTGCCGGCCGAGGCCGCCTTGACCCGACGTTTGACAGATGTTTGAGGCCCTGAGCAAAGGATTCCGCAACGCCAAGCAACGTCTTGCGGGCCTGCAGGAGCTGAACGAACAGAACCTCGAACAGGCCTTGCGCGACGTACGTCTATCGTTGCTCGAGGCCGACGTCGAGCTCGGCGTCACGAAGCGGTTCCTCGCCCGAGTCAAAGAAAAGGCCGTGGGCGAAGTGATCGCGACGCGCGCCCAGGTTCGCGGCAAGAAGGTGCGCATCGGCCCCAGCGAGCAGTTCATAAAGATCTGCCAGGACGAGTTGGAAGCGCTCATGGCGACGGAGGGCCCACCGATCGAGTGGGCCAAGCGTCCTGCCACGACCGGCATCATGGTCGTCGGATTGCAGGGCTCGGGTAAGACCACGACAGCAGCCAAGCTGGCCCGTTTCGCCGAGGAGCAAGGACGTAGAGTGCTCCTGGTAGCAGCGGATCTGCAGCGCCCTGGTGCGGTAGAGCAATTGCAGGTCCTCGGCGAGCGCATCGACGTCCCTGTGTTCACGATCCCGGACGCGGCGCCGGTCGAAGTCTGCGTGCAGGCTGCACCGCACGCCCGCAAACTGAAACGCGACACCATCATCTACGACACGGCAGGACGCCTGGCCATTGACGAGCCGCTTATGCAAGAGCTCGCCGAGGTCCGTCTGCGCGCGCGGCCACAAAACGTGTTTCTGGTCGTAGACGCCATGATAGGCCAGGACGCCGTCAAGACGGCCGCTGGTTTCCACGAACGCATCGAGCTGACGGGCATTGTGCTCACCAAGCTCGACGGTGACGCGCGTGGAGGGGCCGCCCTGTCGGTGCGTGAGGTGACGGGCGCGCCCGTTCGATTCGCAGGGGTAGGCGAAGACCTCGACCGTCTCGAGGAGTTCCGTCCCGAGGGAATCGCCAGTCGCATCCTCGGCTTCGGCGACGTCGTAGGCCTCATGAAGGACTTCGAGCAGGTCGTCGATCAGGACAAGGCCGAGCAAGACGCCCAGCGCATGCTCAAGGGCAGGTTCAACCTGGAGGACTTCCTTGAGCAGATCACGATGATCCAACAGATGGGTCCGTTGCAAGGGCTGCTCGAGAAGATCCCCTTCTTTTCCGAAAGCGTTCCCGAGAACTTTCAGGTTGACGACAAGGAGCTTCAGCGTATTCGTTCCATCGTCAACTCCATGACCAGGCGCGAGCGCGCCGACCCCGACCTGTTCCAGGCACAGCCGACGCGCCTGAAGCGCGTGGCGGTTGGTTGCGGGCGCGATCCCAAGGATGTTGCCGAGCTGCTGCAGCGCTTCGCGTTCATGCGCAAGATGATGAACGACATCGGGCAACAGGCCGGCATGCTGCAGAAGATACCCGGCATGAAACAAATGGCGGCTGCTCAGAAGCTGCGTGACGTGGTGCGTACCGGCGGTTTCGAGGGCAATCCGATGATGTCCAACCTGGCGGACTCGCTGCTCGAGGCAGCGGTCGTGGGTGACGGCAAACCCGGAACCAAAGCGGCGCAAGCACGAAGCCGGAGCGACAACCGTAACAAGAAGAAAAACCTGCGTAAGCTCCAGAAGAAGGCTCGCAAAAGATCGCGCCGATAGCACTGCAGGGATTACAGCAGCATGTTGATAGTTGAGAGTCTAAGGTACGGACCCTGCGAGCGAGCATGCCCGATTGCTGGTATCTTGTTACATGCACTGGTCGGGACGCTCAGCGCGAGCTTCGCGGTGGGGTGCGTCGAACGATCCAAGGGACCCTCCCCCGCGGCACGGGCTCAGCTGCGTCAGCTCGTGAGCAGGAACGCCCCGCAGCCGGAGCGCCCGCTTGACGTGGTATTCGAGAACAAGATCGCACTTCTCGGCTACGATATGACCCCGAGCGAAGCCAAGGCCGGAAAGCTGATCAAGCTCACGTGGTACTGGCGCGCCGACCAGGAGCTTGAAGCCGGATGGGCGCAATTCACCCACGTGGCTGACACGACTGACCAAACTCGACTCAATGCGGATAGAACCGGACCCATTCGGAGGCTCTATCCTCCAAGTCGCTGGAAGCCTGGCCAGTACATCACGGACGCACAAGAGCTGACGATACCGAAAGAATGGAACCACACACACGCGAGATTCTATCTGGGTTTCTGGAATGGGCCGCACCGCCTTCATGTAAGCAAGGGCGACACCGACGGAGAGCACCGGGCGCTGGTGTTGTCGCTGCCCGTACAGCCCGCCACGCCAGCCAAGGCAAGCACGGGATTACCCGACCTAAGCGCCCTCCGCACCTCGCACAAGCCTACGATCGACGGCAAGCTGGACGAAAAGGGCTGGCACGAAGCCGTGCCGAGCGCCAGGTTCGTCCACACCGTGAGCGGGAACAGATCGCAGATCGGGGCAACGGTTCGGATGCTCTACGATGACAGTGCGCTCTACGTCGCATTCGACGTTTCCGACACGTATCTGTTTGCTCCGCTCGACAAGCACGATGATCACCTGTGGAAGCACGATACGGTCGAGATCATGCTGGATCCCGACGGGGATGGACGCGACTATTTCGAGATCCAGGTTTCCCCTGCAGGGACCGTCTTCGACACGCGCTACGACTCTCCGCGCCAACCGAAGCCCTTCGGACACGTGCAATGGAGCAGTCGAGCCGAGGCCGCCGTGGGCTTGCGTGGCAGGCTTGACGACGAGACTTCCGATCAGGGCTACACCGTAGAAATCGCGCTGCCGTGGGCAAGCCTGGGAGAAAAGGGACCACCGAGCATCGCAGGCACCCACGGACGGCGTTGGCGCGCGAACTTTTTCGTGATGGACAGACAGCGGGGGGACACCCAGCTAGCGACGGGCTGGTCACCGCCATTGGTTGGTGATTTCCATGTTCCCAACCGTTTCGGCTATGTGGCGTTCGCCCCTGATCCATGAGCTCGTTGGCCGCCCGGAGCTCGTAGATCGTCTCGCCGTCGGGGTTGCGCACCTCCATCTCC
>JAKSBK010000539.1 GCA_022361155.1 Pseudomonadota bacterium | reverse complement strand
GCCGCAGATAGGGGTCCACCTTGTCCCGCAGGTCGCCGGGCAGGAAGCCCAGGCGCTCGCCCGCCTCGACCGCCGGGCGCGACAGGATGATGCGGTCGACGTCGCCCTGCAGCAGGCGCGAGACCGCCACGGCGACCGCCAGATAGGTCTTGCCGGTGCCGGCCGGGCCGATGCCGAAGACCACGTTGTGGGCGGCGAGGGCGGCGAGATAGGCCATCTGGCCGGGCGAGCGCGGGGTGATGCGCCGCCGCCGGGTGTGGATCGTGAGGCCCTCGGAATGCACCGCGTCGACCGCCGCGTTGGCGGCCGCGCCCGGCTCGCTCAAGGCCATGCGCACCACGGCATCGACCTCGGCGTCGACCACCGGCAGGCCCTTCTTCAGGCGTGCATAGAGGGCGTCGAGGGCCAGCTTGGCGGCCTGGACCGCGTCCGGCGGTCCGGAGATCGCCAGGCGGTTGCCGCGCGACATGAGGGAGACCCCGAGCTGGCGCTCGATGCGCGCCAGGTGCTGGTCGTGCTCGCCGAACAGCAGCGGCAGCAGGCTGTTGTCGTCGAACTGCAGCAGGGTCGGCTCGCTCGCCTCGCTGGGAGGAACTTGGCTCACGCGCGGCCCTCCGCTTCGGCCCAGAGCGACGGTCCGGCAGCGACTGGCACCGGTCTCGGTTCGACTGTGTCCATATCGAGCCGGCCCGACAGGCTGTTGGGGCCGGCGCTTTCGATCTCCACCTCGACCAGGCGGCCGCGCCACTCGGCCGGCGCCGCCAGGTGGACGGCCTGCATGTAGGGGCTGCGCCCGACCTCTTGGCCCGGCAGGCGCCCGGCGCGCTCCAGCAGCACCGGCAGGCGCTGGCCGACGCTGGCGGCATTGAAGGCGGCCTGTTGGGCGTCGAGAAGCTGCTGCAGGGCGGCCAGGCGCTCGGCCTTCACGCCCTCCTCGACCTGCGGCAGCTCGGCCGCCGGGGTGCCCGGCCGCGGAGAATACTTGAAGGAATAGGCCTGGGCGAAGCCGACCTCGGTGACCAGCCGCAGGGTGGCGGCGAAGTCCTGGTCGCTTTCTCCCGGGAAGCCGACGATGAAGTCCGACGACAGGGCGAGGTCGGGCCGCGCCCGGCGCAGCCGCTCCACCAGGCGGAGATAGTCGTCCGCCGTGTGGCGCCGGTTCATCGCCGCCAGGATCCGGTCGGCGCCGGACTGCACCGGCAGGTGCAGGAAAGGCATGAGGGCCGGTACCTCGCCGTGGGCGGCGATCAGCTCGTCGTCCATGTCGAGCGGGTGGGAGGTGGTGTAGCGCAGGCGCTCCAGCCCCTCGATCTCCGCCAGCCGGCGGATCAGCCGGCCGAG
>JAKSBK010000538.1 GCA_022361155.1 Pseudomonadota bacterium | reverse complement strand
CCCTACGACGACGAGAAGCTGGGTTTCTTCAAGGTAGCGCAGCACTACTACTATCCCGGTTGGTGGGAGCCTGGTCCGTCGCTTACGTACCAAGTCAACAAGCGGGTCTGGGAGTCGCTTCCGGCCGAGTACCAGGCGATGTTCGCCGACGCAGCCCGGGTGTCAGGGCTGCGCATGCAGGCCCAATACGATGCCAGAAACCCTGCCGCCCTCACGCGGCTGCGCAAGCACAAGATCAAGGTGCAACCCTTCCCCGACTCGGTCATGGTCGAAGCCGAGAAGCATGCGCGTGATTTACTGGAAGGGTATGCAGCCAAGGATCCGAGCTATCGGCGCATCTACGAGCCGTGGAACAAGTACCGCATCGAATCGCGCGAGTGGTTCGCCACGGCCGAGCTCGCGTTCGCCTCGTTTGCGTTCAGGCCCGGGTGAATCAGTCTTCCGCCGGCCCTTAGCCGCTATGGTAATCGATCGGGGCTGGAAGGGGGGGTGGGGACGTCGCTGATCGCTTCGCAAAGCCGCCTCAAACGATCGAGGGCATCGGGAACTCGCTTCCGGAGGCTCGGAGTCGCAACCAGGTAGATGAATTCCTTGTTGCGGAGATGGCTCACACGCCCGACCTTCTCACCAGCAGGATTGTGGATGCCGATCTGCGCGCCCACATAACGCTTGAAATTCTTGGCGACGACGAAGACTTCTCCGCGCCGGGACAGTATAGCCTCGACGCTCGCGCGGTCCTGGTAGCCTTCGTTGTTGAACGAAACAACGAGCAAGGGTGCTGAGAGCGTCTCCACAAGATCGGAAAAAGCTGCTTGGTGCCCGCGCTTCGAGTTGTAGGCGCTCTTGCGGGTGCGGCAGTCGGCTCGCTTGCAGGCGACGCCATTGACCTGTGGTTTGTCCCATAGAACGAGCGACTCCCAAATATGATAGTTCGACAGATAGCTGTGCTGGTTATAGGGCGGGTCGATGTACGCGATATCCGTGTCGACTTGCCGGGCGGCCAGGTTGGCATCGAGGCGAAGGGCCCGGCAGCGGCCGTGGCGGGCAGGCGCAAGGACATCCGGCATGCGCAGCTCGAGCCTGTTGTGGGAGCGCTGAGCCCAGTCCTTGACGTAGGCCATCTGTAGACCGCAGGTCGAGTCGACCCGATCGGCCGCTTCCATCAAGGACGTGAGAAGGACGCTCCTGAGGAGCGGGTCGAGCCCCTTGCTCTCGATGGCCTCGCGGATGGCATCGACGCGTTCACCATTGTGGGGCTGAAAGAAGCGCGACCTCTTGCAGAAAGTTTCGGTGAAATATCCGGGTACCCCCGGGAGCTTGTGGAGCTCTGCGAGGAGCGATCGCGCCGGACGCTCCACCTCCTGGAGGTCGGCCTCGACGTAACACTGCGCCAGGGTGTGGGCGTAGGCGTTGTGATCGTTGCTGACGACCCGAAGCCCGGCCTTCTTGAAAGCGTGTCCGCAGCGGCTCGTTCCCGAAAAGAGGTCGCCGATGCTCGAGAGCTCCGGGAAGGCGTGCAGGATCGCGACCAGCGACCCGAGCAAGGTGCGCTTCGAGCCGATGTATTTGATCATCGTGGCTTGGGCAGCAGGCCCCCGCCCGAGGCGGAGCTATCGGCGCGGACGGCGCGCTGCAGAACGATGCCCTTGCCGGCCCGCTTCCCGTGGCCGTAGGCTTCGGCGGCTGCGCGACTGCTGCGGCGCTCCCAGCGCATGTGCGGATGGCGCCTTCTGAGGAACCGGGTGAGCTCCTGGTCGCCCAGCCAGACCAGGTCTGTGTTCTTGCTGGCGGCCGATTGTTGCTCGAGCTTGTCCTTGAAGCCCCGCATCACGCCCGCAAGGTAGGCGAGCCTGTCCCGCTGGGGTGCGCCGTCGATAGTGCGATGCCGGAGCCACAGCCGCTGCGCGGTGTGGGTCAGAAACCCGTGGACATACACCGCCAGCTCCAGGTTTGGCTCGGTCCCGCAAACTTCGAGCACGCTGCCGCGCTTGGCCTCGAGCACTCGCCAGACCGGGATCCAAATCACTTCTACGAAGAAATGATCCGAGAGGATGGCAGCCAGGATCCGCTCCGCTTGGCTAACGCGTCCCGTCGGTCGTCCGATGTGGCGAACGCCGTAGGGCAGCTCTTCGTGGCTCTTCACGGCTTCCAGGTTTTGCTTCAGCATCAGCTGCCGGGCGGCCTGCATCGCTGCATGGGCTTCGTGCTCGTTCGGGCTTTGTGCGAGCGCGAGCAGCTTGGATACGCGTTCGAGGGTGCGCCTTCCCCGCGCGTCCCGCGAGCCGCGCGTCTGAGCGTTCGGCTGGTCCGGGATGTCCGGGATTCCGGCGGCGCGGGAATCGATGCCACGCTTCGAACAAACCTCGCGGAAGCGTGGTCCGTGAGACGTTTCATCGCGGATGCCGAGGTGCTCGTGCACGTATTGATGCGCCATCTCGTGCTTGAGCACTTCGACGACCGCGGGCCATGGCTGCGTGGCCAGCAGATCGCGCGAAAACTCCAGACGGCGGTCCCCGGCGACCCAGCGTCCCAACGTGCCGAGCGAGTTGCTCAAGGCGAGCACCGGCGGCCGGAGCCGATCGCGAAAGAGGCCGTAGTTGAGGGCTGCGTACTCCCGCTGCAGGGCACGCAAGGCGGCTTGCTCCAGTTGGGCGCGCAAGACTTCGCGAGCAACGGGCCGCGAGGGCGCTGTCTGCATGGCGCTGACGCTACCACACTCGACCGGCCGCGTGACCAGCGAAGCGCGCGGCTCTTGGAGCGGATCGGCCATGCGGTTCCGTTCAGAGAGCGCCGGAAGCGGAAGCCTCAGGCTGGGCTTCGACGTGCGTAAAGGCGCGGGCGGCGGCACGGCCGGCTGGCGCTTCCAGGCCGTGCGGGTATGTACAGGGCCATGTTGCCACGAGCCCCAAGGCGTCGGGTCGAGACAGCATCGCCACTTCGATTTCGATCCATCCCGTCCGGCGGTGTTGCGCCGCCTTCGAATACAGGGAGTATTCGCGCGCGGAAGGCGAGGCCGGTCACGAACGCTGGCCGGTCACTTGCGGTGCTTTCGGTGCTGGCCGCGCTGCTGGCGTGCACTCGGGCCAACGGCGAGCGGGAGGGTGATAAGGCATACCGTCTCAAGCGGCTCGATATGGTTTCGCGGCAGATCGGTGCCCGCGATGTGCGGGACAAGCGCGTGCTCGCGGCCATGCGGCGTGTACCCCGGCACCTTTTCGTGCCCGAGCGTTACCGGTCGCTGGCCTATTCCGATCAACCGCTCCCCATCGGGCACGAGCAGACCATCAGCCAGCCGTACATCGTCGGGCTGATGACGCAGCTAGCCCGCGTCAAGCCAGGCGACAAGGTGCTCGAGATCGGCACCGGCTCGGGCTATCAGGCGGCCGTGCTCGCCGAGCTTGGCGTCCACGTCTACAGTATAGAGATCGTGCAGGCACTCGCCAAGCGTGCGTCCGCCTTGCTGGAGAGGCTCGGCCACAAGGTCAAGGTGCGGCACGGCGATGGGTACGCGGGCTGGCCCTCGGAGGCTCCTTTTGATGCCGTGATGCTCACGGCCGCGCCGCCGCGGTTGCCGGAGCCGCTCAAGCAGCAGCTGCGGGTGGGGGGACGACTGGTTGCACCGGTGGGGGAGGGGTTTCAGCAGCTCATTGTAGTGACCCGCACCAAGGAGGGATTCCGCCGCCATGAAGTGCTGCCCGTGCGCTTCGTCCCGATGGTGGGTGAGGCCCAGAAGCGGAAATGAGCTGCGCCACCAAGGCCCGCCCTGCCCGAGTTAGGCGTCGGGTCAGAATAACATCGCCACTTCGATTTCGATCCGTTGACCCGACGCCTTGGCCGACCGATCGGTCCGCAGCTACGTGACCCATGCGCGCTCGGCACATCTTGATCGGAGGAGGCGCGCGTTCGGGCAAGAGCCGATTTGCATTGGCGCTGGCCCGTGATCTCGGCCCCCGCCGAGCATTCGTGGCCACGGCCGAGCCCGGCGACGACGAGATGAAGGCCCGCATCCGGGATCACCGGCGCGAGCGTGGCACAGGCTTTGACACCATCGAGGCGCCCAGGGAGCTCATTCCAGCGCTCGAACGGCTAACGAGCTACGACGTGGTCGTGGTCGATTGTGTGACCTTTTGGCTTTCGAACCTGCTCATGGCAGGCATGGCTGAATCCCAGATTCAGGCCGGTGTCGAGGCCCTGTCCGAGACGCTGGCGTCTTATCCCGCCGATCTGCTGCTCGTGAGTAACGAAGTCGGCATGGGCGTGGTACCCGAGACGTCCTTGGGCCGCCAGTTTCGGGACCTCGCGGGAAGGGCTCACCAGCGGTTGGCGGCGGCTGCGGACGAGCTCTACTTCGCGGCCTTGGGTGTTGTACTGCGCTTGCGACCTGGGCCGTTGCGGGTCATGGACTCGAACACGGCGTAGTGCGGCGGTTTGGAAACCCGATTCAGGTTTCAGGGCCGCTGTGCCTGACTCGACATTGGAGTCTACGGACGCACCCGCCAGGCTCGAGCGGAGCAGAATTGCTCGACTCGAGCCTGGCCGTCGCCGACCATGACCGCATTGCGATCACTACTGCTCGCTGTCGGCTTTCTCACCGGAGTGCCCGTGCGCGTGGCTCGCGTCAGTGACCAAGAACTGGCTCGTTCCATGGCGTTTTTCCCCCTGATCGGCGCTGGACTTGGGGGCAGCGCATACGCGCTCGCGTGGCTGCTGCAGGGACGGCTCTGGCCAGCGCTCATCGGCGCGCTGCTCGTCACCACGTTGGCCGTCCTCACGCGGGGGCTGCACCTCGATGGAGTTGCCGACACCTTTGACGGTTTGGGTGCTGCGCGTGGGGAGCCGGCACGCGCGCTCGAGGTCATGCGTGATCCTCACATCGGGGCCCACGGAGCCACGGCGCTCGTGCTTGTCCTGTCGCTGAAGGTGCTTGCCGTTTGCGAGCTCGCGCACGCCCAGCGACTGACCGCTCTGGTCGCGGCACCGGCCCTGGCACGCTGGTGCATCGTACCTCTGGCAATGGCGTTCCCCTACGCCCGCGCAGACGGTCTCGGCAAGCCCTTTCAACAGTACGTTGGCTGGCTCGAGCTGGCCGTCGCAACGGCAGCATGTGGCCTGATGCTGTACCTCGCCGGGAGCCCTGCGCTGCTGCTCCCGGTCGCTATCGCGGCGACCCTGGCAGCTGGCTTCGCCACGTTCGCAGCGCGGAGGCTGCGCGGGCTGACCGGTGATGTCTACGGCGCCGTCATCGAGTTGGCGGAAACGGCGTTTCTGCTGGCCGCCTGCGTCCGCGCTTTCTAAGGCGTCGGGTCAAAATAACATTGCCATGTCGGCTTTGAGGCGTCGGGCCAGCAAGGCGCGCTGTCGCGCGAATACTCCCTGTATTCGAAGGCGGCGCAACACCGCTGGACGGGATGGATCGAAAATCGAAGTGCCGATGTTATTTTGACCCGACGCCTAAGGTGCGTAGGTCAGGGCCACGCCGGCACTGAACCAGGTGGTGTTGAAGTCTAGCTCGCCACCGCCCTGAAGGCGGTTGAGCATCAGCTCGCCAGCAATCCGCAGGTAGCGGCTGATCGCATACTCGATGCCGAAGCCGGCTTCAAACCGCGGGCCGCTATCGACACGACCACGGCCGCGGTTGTTGTGGTTGTCAAGCTGCCCCCAGCCGACACTCCCCTGAATCCATGGCCTCAGGCGCGCGCGCACGGAGGATCTCGTGCCGATGTTCCAGCGAACGCCGGGCAATGCCGAAAGCTCCCAGCGCGGGCCGTAAGTCGAGCCCCAGCGCGAGTAGCTGAGGCCGAGGGTCGGAGCGATCCCGGAGCTCAGCTCGTACGCCAGGCGCGGAGCCACGAAGAACCCTGTTCCGGCTGTCTCGCCTTCGGAACCCACGGGAACGACAATACCTGCCTCAGCGCTGGCGGAGAATCCTCCGGGATGGGACTGGGCCCAAGCCCGCTGTCCGAGAGCCAGTGCCGTCAGCGCAACCAGTGTGGCGCGCATGACGCCAGACTATCAAAAGGCCGCACAATAGGGCATATCGGACTCATGCTTGCGGGTCGTCGGGCTGCATATACGACAAGGGCGTGGAAGGCGGCCTGCTGTTGTGCGCTCTTGGCGCTGGCAGCCGCTTGCGGGCGCTACGCGGGGCGCCCAAGCGTGGCCGCAGTGAGTCCGCTGCCGAACCCAGCGAAAGCGGGCGCGCCTCTGTGGTGGCCCAAGCGGTCGATCGCAGTGGATGTCGCAGCCAATCTCAGACGCCTGCTTGACGAGCACGATACGGATGGCGACAAGCGCATCACGGTGCAGGACGTCGTGCACGAGCAAGGCGCTGCGGGTCGGCGGTTCTTACTGCTTTCCGCGGCGGGTCAAGGCTTCGAAATAGCGGGCACCTACTACTTGTCCAATCTGCTGCAGGAGCTGACGCTGGCACGATCGCGGCTCTCAGCGCGAACCGGCTGCCGGTGCTCGGGGCGGGACTCTCCTTTGCGAGCCCAGAGCGCGTGCGACGCAGCATGCTCAATCGGGCAGCTCGATCCCGCGCTGGTGTTCGAGGCGCCGGTGAAACGCATTTCACGCCTCATACGTCAGCGCTATTGGGACGGGCTGACGCGCCGCATCGACGAAGCGGGGCTGGCGGGCATTCTGCACGACGATAAGCTGCCGCAGGGTGGCAGGCATTACCTGTACGTTCCGTTCCAGGACGAGCGCGCGTATGCCTACTTCCAGGGAATCGCCGATCGACGAGCCGACTTGAAGCTAAGCGTTGTGCGCCTGCCGCGCGAAGTCACTCCTGGCTACGTTCGCGGGTTGGGCTTGCGTCATGGCCTGCTGTCGCTGGGACTGGCTCGGGGCAGCGACGGCAAGCTGCACGGCCTGCCCTTTGTCGTGCCGGGCGGGCGCTTCAACGAGATGTACGGTTGGGACAGCTACTTCGAGGTGCTGGGGCTGCTGGTGGACGATCGTGTCGAGCTCGCCAGGGCCATGGTCGATAACTTCGTTTACCAGGTCAGTCACTACGGCAAGATCCTCAACGCCAACCGCACTTACTACCTGACGCGGTCCCAGCCGCCCTTTCTTGCTCCCATGGCGCTTGCGGTGTTCGAGCGGCTCGGAGCCAGCGATCCCGAACGCCAGGCACGTGCCTGGCTGAAGCGAGCCCTGCTGGCGGCAATCGCGGAGTACAGGAACGTCTGGACCCGGAAGCCACGATTGACCGAGCTCGGCCTGAGCCGGTACCACGGGGCTGGGCTCGGTCCGCCGCCGGAAGTCGAGCCGGGACACTTCGACGCCATCTACCGGTCGCATGCTGCGGTGCGCGGGCTATCGGTGCGTGATCTGGCTCGACGTTATGAGTCCGGCGAGCTGCGCATACCGGAGCTCGACCGTTTCTTCGTACACGACCGCTGTGTGCGCGAATCGGGTCACGACACGACCTACCGTTGGCAGCGGGACGGCGACCGGTGCGCCGATTTCGTCACGGTTGATCTCAACGCGCTGCTTCACCGCACGGAGCTCGACATCGCGCGAGCCCTCAAAGACCACTTCGGTGGCCAGATCAAGGGGCCCAAGGGGTTGGAACGGAGCCGGGACTGGTACGAAAGAGCGCGCGTTCGGCGCTCGCTCATGTTGCGGTATCTATGGGACTCCGAGCGCGGTCTATTCTTCGACTACGATACCAAGCAGGGCGGCCGTCACGACTACGTGAGCGCAACCACGCTCTATCCGCTCTGGGCCTGGCACCGCGATGATCCCGAGACGCGCATTCTGAGCCCGCAGGATAGCGCGCGTCTTGCGGCAAGGGCGCTCGAGGCGCTGGAGATGCCGGGCGGAGTCGCCGCTTCCGCCCGGGCCTCACGCGGCGCATTGTCGGACGCGCGCCCGCCGCGCCAGTGGGATTTCCCCTACGGTTGGCCCCCGCATCAGATGCTCATCTGGGAGGGACTTCGCGAATCAGGAATGCAGGGCACCGCCGATAGGCTCATCTACAGGTGGCTGTACACCATCACCCGCAATGCGGTCGACTACAACGGCACGGTGCCTGAGAAGTTCGACGTTCTCCAACGCTCCCACAAGGTTTTTGCCGAATACGGCAACGTAGGCACCGAATTCGCTTACATCACTCGCGAAGGCTTCGGCTGGATGAACGCGTCCTATCAGGTCGGTCTCTCACGATTGCCAGCGCATCTACGCGAGCACCTCGACCGGCTGACGCCGCCCGAGTGGCTGTTCAGATAGACTGCTGTGTTGGTCGTTGGCTCGTCGCTTGCTGTGTGGTCGGGCCTACGCTTCGTGCGCAAGGCGGCGCGCCGGGGCGTCCCCGTCGCTATCGTCAATCTGGGATCCACGCGTGCCGGCTCCCTGGCGCGCGTACGCGTGGCGGGACGCGCGGGCGCAGTGCTGCCGGCGCTGGCTTCGCATCTCTAGCCTGAAACTTCAGTAAATCCCAGGTACGAATTTCCAGGGAACGGCCTTCTTGTACTGCGCGTACTCGGGATTGGAGGCAGTCATGAACATGTCTTCACGTTCCGAGCGTATCCAGTAAGTAATGAAGTAGGTGAGCCCCGATAGGTAGTGGGCGGGCTTGGTCATATCGGGCAGGAAACTAACGTAGAACATGGCGGCCTCCAGCGTATAGTTGGGGTGTCTCACCACACTGAAGAAAGCGGAGCGGCGCACGCCCTTGTCGACCATCACTCCGAACATCGTACCCAGATTCCAGATGGACAGCGTGTAGAGCAAATTGAGGAACAAGTCTGCCGCAAAGATCGCGTGGTAGAGCGGTCCTTCCGTGATTCCTGGCTCTGATCCGAAAGCAGGGTAGACAAAGCGCCACAGGGCCGTCCCGAGCAGCGGTCCATAGCAGACCCCGTTGGTGATCCAGCCAAGGAGTGTGAAATCGACGTTGCGGATACTCTTGGTCCACAGGATCGAAACGATGCTGTGACCGTAGCCTACGATGCAGCCCACGATGGTGACCGAGAACAGCGCCAATCGAACGATGCCGAAGAGCGCCTCGCTCGACTTGTAATCCGGCGTGCTCGCCAGCATCGCGCCGAGGGAAGGTAGAAACGCGGCGGGGTCGTGAAAATCGAGACCCAGGTCACGCCAACCGAGGTCGCCCATGGCCGCGAGGTTGCTGGCCAAGAAGCCCCAGAGCGTATGCGCGAAGGCATAGGCGAGCAGCAGCTGCAGGACCCAGTTGAGCACGAATCGATCGAGCCAGGGGTAGCTGCGTACTTGGTGCCACGGAAACCAGCGGTAGGTCGGCGGCCGATAACGCAGACGCTGCCAGAGCAGCCCCAGGGGAGACCGACGCTTGCGCAGCAGGACAAGATAGTACAGGGTTCCGACCAGCAAGCTGGCGGGCAGCCTCAGCGAGGGAGCGGACAGGGTGTTCCACAGCGATGCGAGCGGGGGCGCCATCGATGTCCCGGCCAGCACCTGAGCGAGCTGCGCGCCGACATGGGCGACCGCCAGAAGGGAAACGCTGACCAGCACGTAGATGGCGGGAGGTCCTATCACGACGTGAATGAGAAGCTGGGCCTTGCGCAGCCTGGCGAGCAGGCCCCGGATCATCTGGGCGATCCTGGCGTAACGGTCCCGCTGCCACAGCCGCCCCAGCACGAAGAGCCCGAACAGGACCAGTACCGCGTACTCGAGGCCCAGGACCCACGGGGCGTTCAGATACGCGACCTGGGTGGGAATCGTGTAGGGTGAGACGGTTGCTCCGAGCAGATCGGCGTGAGTGCGCCGCTCGATGACGCAATCTGCATCATGCGTGCGTACGCGCCTGACGCGCAGGCGGCCCACCCAGGTACGGGCGCGATAGACGTTCAGCTCCGTTCGTTCCCGGAGCCCGTTCTGGTCGCCGATGTCGATCCGGGCAAAACCGCCTCGCAGCTCGACCACGCTGCCCTGGATGCCCATGGGCCAGCTGAACCCGGCGGCGTCGTAGCGCGCGACCGCCTTGCCGCTTTCGATCCGCTCCAGCACGGCACGTCCGATGGGCGCGCGCCAACCCGGGTTGAAGCGGTAGATCCCTAGCTCGCGTCCGGGTTTCAGGTTTGAGCCCTCACCCAGCTCGAACTCCAGCCTCGAATGGTCCACGACGCGGCTCACGTTGTGGTGCCGCGTATTGAGCTGATGCAGCGGCGCCAAAGGCAGCAGCAGCAAGAAGAGCGTCAGGGCTGCCACAAACGCTTCGTGAACGAATCGGTTGAGGCGAGCCCGGAGCATTGCGGCCATTTCAGCTGCGCAAGGTAGTGCTCTACCAGAGCGTCGGCCAGGGGGCTCGCTCCGACTGCGAGGTGGGTCGCTGTAGCCACACCTGTGAATCCGCTGCCACGTTGCTCGAGCTCGTGCGCAATCAGCCTGCGAAGCGCGAGGCAGCACGATGCTCGGACTGCGGCCCCGGCGAGGCACCGGTGCCTCGCTTGGGTGGCAGGGATCGAGTAGTCTCGGAGCCCCCAGAACGCCCAGCGTTTTTTGGCGTGCTTTCTGCTTCGTGCCAGCCTACAACCTGGCACCGCAGGCAGCTGAGCCGGCGGATTTCGGGACCGACTCATGGGTTCGTCGTCACATTGGACCAGCACAGCGACTGAAATCGGCACGGCGGCTGAAATCGGCACGGCCCTGCGCTCGGCGGGAGCCGAGCGTAGGGCCCTCGTGCTCGCGGCAGGCGTGGGGCGCCGCCTTCTGCCCATGACCAGCGAGCGGCCCAAGGGCCTGATAGAGGTTCGCGGCGTACCATTGCTTTGGGGCATTCTCGATGGCCTCAAGCGTGCGGGCATCCGGCAGTGCGTGCTGGTCGTGGGTCACCGGCGAGAGCTGATTCAGGCGGCCGTCGAGTCATGGCGATTCGACTCGATGCGCATTCGCTGGGTGGTCAACGAAGACTTCGCCGCTACAAACACGCTCCACTCGGTGGCTCGGGCTGCCCGGGAGCTGGCAGGGGCGCCTTTCGTGCTCGTCAACGGTGACCTGTGGGCCCGTCCTGAAGTTTTCGACCGCGCGCTGACCCCGCGCTTTGTCGCATCGGGCGGGCCGCTGCGGGTCGGGCTGACCATCGCCGTCGATCGACGCGTGCGCTTGGACGCAGAGGCCATGAAAGTCAGCGTCGACACGGAGGGTCGCGTGCGCCGAGTCAGCAAGCAGCTCGCGTTGGAGCATGCTGCAGGCGAGTCGATTGGGGTCTACTCCTTCGACACGTCAAGCGGAGCATGCTTCCTCAGCCGGGTGCTCGAGCTCGCGCGTGAAGGCAACGCCGGCGCTTTCTATGAAGCGGCGCTCGACCAGCTGCTGCAGCAGGGGATGGTGGCGCACCTGGTTGATGTCCCGGCCCGCTGCTGGGTCGAGGTCGATGACCACACCGATCTCGCTCGAGCCCGGCGGCTGGCTTCCGGGCGGGTTTTGACGCGCAGCGCCGGTGGCGACCTCGCTCATGCAAGGGCGGGTCCATGAAGAGCTGCGAATCCACGCACTACGCTTCTCGATCGCTGAAGTCTGTGGGCCCATCGCTCCAGTCTGCGGGGCGGTCTGTATCGTCGTGGACACTTCGAAAATCCCTGAAGGAGCTGGCCGTCGAGGAACCGGTCAACCGCTACCTGCACCGGCCGCTGGCCTTTGCGCTCATCCGGCCGCTGGAACATCTGAGCCTGCCGATCTCCCCGAATCACATAACGCTTCTATCGGGGGCGCTGGGCCTCGGCGCGGCTGCCTCCTGCTATCACGTGATCGAGGGCGGACCCGGGTTCGCCGTGCTGGGGGCGCTGTTGTTGTTTCTCTCCGTCGTGCTCGACTGCGCTGATGGCATGCTGGCCCGGCTTCGCGGTGGAGGCAGCCGGTTTGGCATGCTGCTGGATGGATTCATCGATCTCGTGGTCGGCGTATCAATCTGGTATGCGCTCGCTCGCACGAGCGTGACCTACCTCGGGGGGGGTGGATGGGCGTGGCCGCTGGCCGTGCTCGTTCTGGTCAGCATCGTTGTGCACTGTGCGTTCTATGACCAGTACAAGGAGCGCTATACGCGCAATGTCACTACGCAGGTCCGCTCGCCGCATCGGGGCGAACCTACCGCCGCGGGTGCCCGGGGTGGCTTTGTGCGCCTGGCCGGGCGCTTGCACCGGCTGTACGAGACGATTGTCGGCTCCCCGGAGGCCGGCACCTTGCGGAGGCCGGACGTCGATGCGGCCGCTTACCGGCGTGCGCTCGCCCGGCCCATGGCTCTGATGAGGTGGTTGGGGCTTGGCAGCAACTTGACCGTGATGTACGTGGCCATTCTGTTGTCGGCTTGGCAGCCGATGGCCCCGTGGTGGCTTGGCCACATCGTGATCAACGGTGCAATGAACGCGATGCTGATCGTCGCGGTCGTTTCGTGGAAACGTGCAGAGCAAGGGTTAGGACCCGCCACAAAATAACCTGCCCACCTCGCAGGCTCCAAACGCCGCTGGCTGTGTTGCTCCTCCTCGAAATACCCGCAGTATTCCTCGTCGTCGCGCCTTGTCAGCGACGCCCGGTCCTCTGCGATCTGCACAGGTTATTGTGTGGCGGGTCCTTAGCCGAGGGCACGGCCGGGGCCTGAGATGCAGGCTGTGTTGTGGATAGGGCCCGACGCCGACCCTTTGCGCCGGGTCGCCGGGCTGAGCCTGGCTGCACGCAACGAGCGCGTGGCGCGCTCCGCTGGAGCGCAGCGCGTCTTTTTTGTGTGCCCTTCTCCAACGCGCGCGGCCGAGCTCAGGGGCGCGCTGGTTAGCGAGCTCCCGGATTGCCCGGTCGTGTCGCTCGACGAGCTGCCGGCGTCCGCTTCTGTTACGCACGATTCTCACGCCGATGAGGACGTCCTGCTGCTGTGCGCTCATGCGGTCTACCATCCCGAGGCCGTGGCCCTGCTTGCCGCGCCGCACGTAAGGGAGGTCAGCTCGCTGGTCGACGCTTCGGGCCGCGCGCTGGGCGCTTATCGCCTGCGTGCCGAGACTCTCCGTGAAGTCTTGCGCCGTGGTGCCGGCTCGCTTACCGAGGTCGAACGGGCTGTCACGGATGCGAGGATCCCTCGGCAAGAGGTAGCGACGGGGTCGGGTTGGTCAGTCATACCGGTTGGCGATGCGGCCAGCGCTCGGCTTGCTGCCGACAAGCTCTGGGCCGCCTGCCGCAAACCTGTGGACGGTCTCGTGTCGCGCAACCTCAATCGGCACATCAGCCTTTGGATCAGCCGTAGGCTGGTCGACACGCGGATCACGCCGAACCATATCTCGCTGCTGTGCATCGGGCTCGGGCTTGCGGCCGGAGCGCTCGCGGCACAAGGCGGTTATGCCTGGATTCTGGCGGGCGCGGCGGTGTTCCAGTTGAACTCTATCGTGGATGGAATCGACGGGGAGCTGGCGCGCGTCAAATGGGCGCACAGCCGGCTGGGTGAGCTCCTTGACTCGGTAGGGGACAACCTCGCGAACTTCTGTTTCTTTGGCGCGCTGGCGTGGGCGAGCTGGCGTGGCGGCGAGGCCCAATCAGCGCTTGCCGGTGTTGCTGGGCTTGGGCTCTGGTCGCTCTACCTCGTCTACCTGTACACCCACCTGTACCGCCTGAAACGAGGCGACGTGCTGCTGGTCACGCGCCCCGCGCAGGGCGCCAGCGGGCTGGTCGTAGGGCTCACGAGGCTCGGCCGTACCCTGCTGCGGCGCGACTCCTTCGTGATGCTCACCTTCCTGCTCGCGTTGGCGGGCGCGGCGCACCACATGCTCGTCGTGGTCTTTCTGGGCGGCCTCAGCGTGTTTTCCTACGCGTGCGCTTCCCTGCTCGCAGCCAGCCGGCTGCTCCGGGCAAGGCGTCGCGCAAGCCGGGCCGGCGCCT
>JAKSBK010000537.1 GCA_022361155.1 Pseudomonadota bacterium | reverse complement strand
GCGGGTTGTCGGGATCGAAGAAGGCCTTGGGTCTGCTGCACTTCCATACCGATCGTCCGAGCTCGTGGGGCAGGGTCGTAACACCGGGCCAGTCCGCGGCCCGGTTCACCAAGCCGGCTGCGACCGAGTTGCTCATCGCGTAGGCCAGCTTTTCCCAGGTGGCTTCCGGCGTGCGTAGCTGCACCACCGAGGGCCGCTCGTGATCCCATACGGGGCCTTCCCACTTGCGCAGCACCTTGACGCCGAGCGCTACCAGCCGGTGCAGCTCGGCCAGGAACCTGGGCAAGGTGCCTCGTGCATCGGTCAGCACCAGATGATGGTGCGATGACATCAGGACCGCACAGTGCAAACGTATCCCGTGCCGCTGCGCGCTGACGGCCAGGCAATAACGATAGAGCTCGGTCAGCTCGGGGTCTGGACGAAACAGGTGGGTGCGGCGCAGCGTGCGGCGCGTGACCATCACGGTCATTCCAGGGACGATGTAGCGTGGTTGCGTCATGCTTCGCACGCCGCACGAGGCATGCCGGACACCACCGCAGCTCATTTCGCACACTTACGCTACCGGTAGTGGCGAAAGTGCCGGCGCCCGCCGGCGGACGCCAACGAGGGTCGGATCGGCGCGCTGCGCCGGACAAGTTGTGACCGGAACGCTTCGGTCCAGGTTTCCCCTCCGAACACCGTTACGATAGCCCGCGCCAACTCCAGGATTGTCACTGCTTGTTCATGGCGGACGCAATGGTTGCCCGAGAGCTCAACCATGAAGCGAGCTAGCTCGCGTCGGCGGCGTTCGTTGCGCACCTCCATGAGTTCCAGGGCATTGGCTCCATCGATCGGGACGACAAGATCCTGCTGCGCGATGCTCCGCCGGATCGCGTGCAGCGCCTCAGCGAAGTCTTCTCCGTTCGGTCGACCGTAGTGCGCCCGAGCAAGGTCGATCCACTTGTTCAGGTCCAGGGAAAGTACCTTGGGGAACCCGTTCTTCTCGTCAGGCACTTCGAGTGCTGGACGTGACACCCGGTGCAGCGCGCGCGTGAGCAGCTTCCTGTAGGGCACTCCATCAAACAGCTGTTCCACGTGCTCTCGATCCTTTCCGCGACCGGGGACTATGATTTCTTAGTGTGGGCGGAACCCGCGTCAAGGGCCGCCCTGTTCGGATTGCCTCAAGTATGCTGTGCGTGATTGGCCGGTCGAATCCCGGGTTGTGGGTTGGAGAGCGCAGGCGCTGCGATGGGTGCCGGGCGGCGGGTGGTTGCGGTGGGGCGGCACGCTGTGAGGCGTTCTCGGCTGAGCTCGTCAGCCAGCCGGCTGCCGAGCCAGAGCCGGAGCGTGCCCTTGCGCAGGCAGCGAGTGACGCGGCCCCAAGGGGAAAGCACGGCGCGCTGCCTGGCCGGTTAGTCGACGGAAGCGGCTTTCGATCCTGGTCACGGGCCTTCGCTCGCGGTGAGGTGGCCGGACCACTTTCGTGCCAACCGGCCTCGAACTTTGCCTACTGAACTTTCTTTAGTCGTCGAAACGGCGGCAGCTTAGGCGCACCGGCGGACAGACGACGGCGAACGATCTCGTTCCAGCGGTGCTCCTTCCGAAAGCTCTGGAGATTCTGAGCACACCACCAGTCGGTGTCCTTGAAGAGTCCCGTCCAGGAGCGTTGGCTTTCATCGCTGCGGGACGGATCGGTCATCGTATCGCGGCCGACCAACACGTGGCGACGCTCCGCCTCCCCCTTGGGTGTGAAGTACCCCACCCAGCTCTTGACCACACCGTTGCGACAATGAATAGCGATACTATCGCCATCCTCCAACCGGCGCGTAAGAGCGACCAGCATACCTTTGCGATCGAACGTCGCCATATGTGCCGTCTTTCCAGCTCTGATTTCCAGTTTGTGAGTAGCGCCCGACCGTATCTTCTCACTGAGTAGCCGCCTGCCATTGGGTGCGTAGAAGGTCGACTCGTCGAGCGAGCCACCATGATTCCACGACTTCCACATCCCTTCCTTATGGCCCGCGATATACGAGCCTTGGTTCATGATCTGCCCATTGGCGTACCAACTGCGGGACGGCCCATGGCGTCGATAGCTACCATCCTCGGCTTCTTGCTGGCACCATTCCTCTGTCCCGTCTGGCGGATGTTTGCCCGCTAGCTCGGTCCCGAAAGGACAGTCGCGCCACATTAACCACTTGCCGTGAGCTTGCGCGTCCTTGAAAGATGTCCATCCCCACGAGCCGACCGCTGCCACGAGCGCCAAGACTACCAAGGCCACGAGCCAGCCAGCGGTGTCACCGGACATTGGTCTGTGCGCCTTCACCGCGTCTACGACGAGTGGTCAGCAAGAGGATGCGCAGCGTGCATTTGTTGTCTTCTTGACTGCCGAGTCCTCCTCTGAAATTTGCTTGGAGCGGCATCTTCCTTCGCCAGACTGTCGAGACGCCCACGGCTGTCACGTCCCTGCTGCTGCCTGACCCGACCCTATGGCAGAAACACCGATCAGTGCAGGACGCCAGAACCGACCGTTCTTGTTCGCAACCCGATGATGGTCTGACTGCCCTGCAAACGCGTCATATTTCTTTCCCCGGCTGCCCCCGCTTTTGTGGCTCCAAGGATAGCGCCGCTTGGCGCCGTCGTACAGTCCAGGCAGCTTCCCTGCCGCCGTTCGTCAGGCACGGGCCCTGCCTACGCGGCCACTTGAGGCTGGTGGCGCGCGAAACCTTCCGGCGTTGGCGGACGCCGGTGAGGAGGTGGCGGACGCCCACCGCTGTGACGCCCATGAGCCTGACGTTTCAAGGGCTACGTCTCGGTACGGTCGTTACATTGCGAGCAGGTATCACGATGCGCAACGGTACCTGCCTGGATCGACCGACATGGGGGCGCGATCCCGATTTGGGGCCAATCGGGGTGGCGTAAGTGGCTGAAATTGGATCGTTATTGAGAGGGGGATCGACAAGAACGACACGGAAGGCTCTCCTTGGGTTGCATGACCGAGGAGAGTTCCGTGTCGAACAACCTGCATGAGCAGATCCAGCAACAAATCGCGGCTTTTGGTGAGCTGGTCGAGGCCCATCTCAGGGCCTGGTCCAAGGTACGCACGCCTGTGGAGTTCCGGGAAATGGAACTGGACGTGGCGAAGCGGTGTCGGCAGCTCAGCGACGACCTGACCCGCCTTGAGGCTTGAGTACGCGACGGCGGGTGCGGTGGCGGCGGCTCGCAGTTGGATAACCGCGGTCGCGGGGCCGAACTCGTCGCGCAGGGACGGGCTCCTGATGAGCCGGAGCCGCACAACGGCGCGGTAAGTGTACACGAACCCAAACGCTGAACGTGCAGCGCTGCGTGGGACTGCGACGGTCCGTCGGATGCTGCTCGGATCGGAGGCTTGCCGTTGACGGCCGCTAGCCGGGCGCGGCCGCTGCGCCGTGGAAGTGGCACATGAACCAGGTCCCGTGCGGGGTGCGCCCCACGGATTCCTCGACGCCAGGCTTCGAGCGCGGCGCGGTAGGCCGTGCGGAAGGCGCGCACGGCCGCGACCGCCTCGGGGCCAGTCCTCGTTTCCTCCACGGCGTCACGAT
>JAKSBK010000536.1 GCA_022361155.1 Pseudomonadota bacterium | reverse complement strand
CGTATAGACAACCAGCAACGTGACTCGGGGTTGCCCTTCGTGCTGTGGCTTGCCGCGGCCTGTACCATGCTGAGCCTGGCCTGCGGCGGCAAGACCACCATTGCTCCGGGAGGCGCCGGCAGCTTCAGGCCGTTGATGAAGAGTCCTGCGCGTGCGCGTCATCGTGCTCGCAAAAAGCGGTTCTGCCGCTCGATGCCCCGGTGAGACAGTGGGTGTGCTCGCTGCCGTGGCAGCTTCGCAGCGTACTGCGACGAGGGAAGCGCGTGCACTACCGACAGCTGCGACCCGGATCTAGGCTGCGCGAGTACGCCAATCTACTGCGACGACAATAACGCATGCACCACGAAGAGCTGTGACCCGGCTACTGGCTGTAGCAACACCGAGATCGTCTGCAACGACAGCAACGCGTGCACGGCCGACAGCTGCGACCCCGCCAGGGGCTGCGCGAGCGCAATGATCAGCTGCGACGATGCCAACGACTGCACCACGGATAGCTGCGACCCCGCCAGCGGTTGCGCGCATAAGTTCGTCGCTGCGGGGAGCCTGTGCAATGGAGGCGCCGGCGAGTGCGACGGTTCCGGCGAGTGCGTATCAACCTGCGACGCGTCGGGCACCGTTTCCGGGTCAAACCGCAACGACTACATTCTTATCGGGCGCCTTGCCTCCGGCACCGTTGTAAGCTCCAGCCTCGAGTGCGCTCAAGGAGCCGGCAACGTCGACCTGTACCTGCAGCGCTGCCGCAACAACAGCGACCCCTGCACTTCGTGGCGCACCCGGCGCAGCTCGCGCCGGTCGACATGCAGCGAGAGCCTCACCCATGCGGTGTCCCGGTACGCGGGCCGCCACTTCCGCTGGCGCGTCCGCCACCGCTCGGGCGGGGCCGCCGACTACTGCCTGAACCACACGCCGTGAACGCTCCCGCTCATACCCTCACCGCAGCATCCACTCTGGCAAGCCCAAGGTCGAAGGTGCCCAAAGGAGTGTGCCCCGCGCTGCGCGCGATTTCGACGATGAGGCAATCCGAGAAACCAAGCTTCGGCTGTTGGAGATAGACAGCCAACGCGCGTTCGATCACTTCAGCACTCTGAAGTGCCAACTTGTCGTGGTTGAGCAGCATGCGAATGGCCGTTGCGATCTGTTTCGCGCCCAGCTTGTAGACGCTTGCAAGGACCCATGTGGTCTCCGCCAAGACAAGATGAGAAACCCATGCGCCCGACGCCACAAACTGCTCTGCCGCAGCCACCTGCTTTGGATCGTCACGCGCGATGAGGCGTACGACCACGTTGGTGTCAACGGCGCGCATGCTTCTTGTTCGCACGTTTCGTGCGCGCATGCTTTTCGGATACGTGCTGTTTGATCCCCCGCTCCATGTCCTCGAGCGAATGCCGGTTGGGAACCTCGTCCCCGAATACTGCCTCGTGAACATCCTCGGACGTTGAGCTACCAGCCCTGCGCACGACGATCACCCCATCCTCCTCGTCCCACTCAAGGATCGCACCCGGTCCGATCCCCAGTCGGCGCCGGATTTCGGCAGGAACAGAGATCTGTCCCTGCGCGGTCAGCTTGGAGCGAGCCAGCGTCATGCAATGACATTACCATGGTAATGAAAAAGGGCAAACAGCATCACTGACAACGGTTACGCATTTTCTGAGATTACTCGCTTGACTCTCCGTCGAATCGTGTAAGTACAAAGCCTGCCGCGGCGGCCACATGCGCCCACGCTCCTAGCAGCCTACGCCGCAGCGTCGAATCGTGTAAGTACAAAGCCTGCCGCGGCGGCCTGGGGAACCGCGGGGTACGGGAATCTCGTTTCGATCGTCCGGGACGACGCGCACGGCGAGTGATGAACGTGTGCGCAAAGGCGGAGGTTGGCAGTATGAAGTGCAGCAGTATGTGGGGCTCGCTGGTCTTGCTGGCGGGCGCGGTTTCGGCGTGCAGCGCCGAGTCGGATCAGCACGAAGCACAGGGCATCGGCGTCGTGCGAGGCGGACTTCGAGCCGACCACACGCAAGCCAGGGTATCCGGCCCATCCGGTGCTGGTTTGGCGCAGCAGTACATCGTGATGCTGCGGCCGCGCGCCAAGCTCGGCCCGCTCGCGCAGCGCTTCAACCTCGCCCCGACGCGCGTCTACAAGCGCCTGCTGAACGGCTTCGTCGTGAGCCTGCCTGAGCCGGTGGCGCGTGTGCTCGAGCGCTTTCCAGACGTCGTCTCGTTAACCCCCGTGCAGAGGGCTTACGCCCATGGTTTCGCGGCGGCAAGCGACGAGGTGCCGACCGGGGTGGCGCGCATCGGCGGGTACACAAGCACGCAAACCGATGTGGGTATCGCGATTCTCGACACAGGCGTCGACATGAACCAGCCCGAGCTAAACCTGGTAAGCAGCGTGGACTGCGTGGGCCAGGCCAGCACCGCCACGTGCCTTGAAGGTGGAGACGATGTCTACGGGCATGGCACGCACGTCGCGAGCACCGCGGCCGCGAGGCTCGACGATAGTGGTGTGGTGGGAGTAGCACCCGGAGCCCCCGTGTACTCCATCAAGGTGCTCGGCGACGACGGAGCCGGCAATACTGCCGACATCATCACGGGACTCGAGTGGGTGGCAGAGCACGCCGCTTCCGAGAACATCCGGGTCGCGAACATGAGCCTGGGTGGGGGCTGCTGGTTCTGGTTCTGGCAGGTGCCGTGCGACGATCAGCCCTGCGCCACGACCACCGACGCCTACCACAAGGCCGTCTGTAACCTGGTCGAAGACCACGGCGTCACCCTCGTGGTGTCGGCCGGCAACTCCTCGATGGATGCCCGCTACTTCGCGCCGGCGGCCTTTGATGAAGTGCTCACGCTGTCCGCCCACACGGACTTCGACGGCATGCCGGGAGGCGAGGGCACGGGAAGCTACGGCTTTGGCACCTGCACGGAGTCAGTTGACGATTCGCTGGCGTGCTTCAGCAACTACGGTGCGGACATCGATTTCACCGCGCCCGGTGTAGGCATTCTCTCGACCACGCCCTACGGACTGCAAGCCTGGAGCGGCACCAGCATGGCAGCGCCTCACGTGGCGGGCGCAGCCGCGGCGTACATCCAGGAGAAGCTCGACCTGGGCCAAAGCTTGCCGACCCCGGCCCAAGTCCAAGAGGGGCTGCTGAGCAACGCAGAGTTGAGCCCCTGTGCGGGCAGCGAAGGCGCCTGCCTCGATGATCCCGACGGCATAGCCGACCCGATGGTGCACATGGAGAGCAGCTTGCCGCCTGGCTGCGAAACGGACGCGGACTGCAACGACGCGGACATGTGCAACGGCGACGAGACCTGCATCGACGGAGCTTGCGCCCCAGGAAAGCCCCTGCTGTGCGACGACGGTGACGCATGCAACGGAACCGAGACCTGCGATCCAGGCATGGGGTGCAACCCCGGGCAAGCGCCTATCTGCGACGACGGAAATCCGTGCAATGGCGTCGAAATGTGTGATCCAAGCAGCGGATGCACGACGGGGCATCCAATGGACTGCAACGACGGTGACGCATGCAACGGAACCGAGACCTGCGATCCAGGCATGGGGTGCGTGTCGGGAACGCCGCTGACCTGCAACGACGGGAACGCATGCAACGGTGTCGAAACCTGTGATCCGGGCACGGGGTGTGTGGCGGGAACGCCGATGCTCTGCGACGACGGAGACGCGTGCAATGGCGTTGAAACCTGCAGCAACGGAGCGTGCGAGCCAGGGCAGCCTCTCAACTGCAACGACGGAAACGACTGCACCATGGACAGCTGCGGCGCCGGGATTTGCCAGCATACTTTTCTACCCGAGGGCGCGTCCTGCGAGACAGGAGGCACCTGCGACGAGGCAGGCGAGTGCGACTAGTGTCCTGCATCCGTGATTACGTACATAAGTCGGCGAGCAATTGGCGCCGCTCGGGTCATCGAATCGACGCAGGCTGCGGTTCAATTTCGATGCAGTGCAGCGCTATTTCCAGGAGATAGCCAAACGGCGATCGATGGCGTGAGCGGTGTCAAGGGCCTAATGGCACCGAACCGCATCCCGAAGCGCATCTCGGAGCCGGTCCATGCCGTCCGCTTCGGCAAAGATCGACTCGCCCAAAGCGCGAGCGGCAATAAGGCCACCGTCGGGGTCCTCATCGACTACGAAGCGGAAACCGACAGAAAGGATGAAGTGGCGGACCCCCACGAGGTCACGGATAATCGCGCCTCAACTTTGAACGCGGTCAATGCCGCACAGGAGGTCCGCCGTGAATCATCTAGCCATCGATCTGGGAAGCCGCAAGAGCCAAGTATGCATGCGCAACGAGCGGGGCGAAATCCTGCAGGAGTACAGCTGTCCAACTCTGAGACTGCAGCGGATGTTGGATGCGGATCCGGCGCACGTGGTGTTGGAGACAAGCGCCGAGGCGTTCACCGTAGCCCGTGCCGCGCAGGCTTTGGGCCATCAGGTTACCGTGGTGCCATCGGTGCTGGCCCGAACGCTGGGCGTGGCTCAGCGGGGCGTCAAGACCGATGTGCGCGATGCCCGAGCATTGAGCCTGGTGGCGTGTCAGGTAGAGAAGCTGCCGTCGGTCCACATTCCGTCGCAGCGTGCCAGCGAATGGCGCGCGCTCAGCACATCGCGCGAGACGTTGCTGGACGCCCGCACCCAGCTGGTCAACAGCGTTCGAGGATTTCTGCGCACGCTTATCCAACAACCGCTGCGCTGCACGCCCAAAACGTTGCCTGCCAGGGTTCGCGCTGCGTTGCGCGACGATGGAAGCGGCGTGCCCATGCACATCGAGCGATTGCTTGTCTGCATCGAAACGATGAACGAGCAGGCCGCCGAGATGGACCGAGAGCTTTCGGAGCTCGCCAGTCAGGAGCCCACTTGCCGGTTACTGATGAGCATGCCGGGCGTAGGGCCGGTCACGGCGACGCGCTTTGTGGCCGCGCTCGACGACCCCAAGCGATTCGACAGCGCGGCGTCGGTGATGGGCTACCTAGGGCTGACACCAGGCGAGAAGAGCTCGGGGCAGAGCCAACGTCGCACCGGCTTGACCAAGGCCGGACCGGCTCCCGTGCGCCGTGTGCTGAACCAGGCAGCATGGTGCTTTTTGCGCGTTCGAGCCGACGACCCGATAGGCCAGTGGGCTGTTGCCGTCGCCCAACGCCGCGGCAAGATGACCGCGGTCACCGCCTTGGCGCGCAAGATGGCCGGCGTGCTGTTCGCGATGTGGCGCGACCACAAGCCGTACGATCCGCAGCACCAACTCAGCAGCGGCAACGCCTAGACTCTGCTGCTGTCCCCTATATTCCCTCGAGCTGGATTCCCTCCTTCGGCTGTCCAAAGGCGGTGACCGCGGGCAACCCCGCAGGGCGACCTCGATTCACTAGGTTGACCCTGTCTGACCGAATGCGGCCCGCCTACGGACCCTCTCATGCGGCACCACGACCGCGAATAGTCGATTGGCGACAGACCGTAGGAGACCATTCAGCTCGATGGTTCATCACCTTGGGCGCGATCTATTTCGTCCACCCGCATCCGTGTGCCTTGACTGCGGGGCCACTACATAGTCGGGGTTGCCGACCCATCGATAGAGCGCGGCGACATCGACCACCGCCGCGCCGAAGAAGCAAGACGCCGACGGCCGCACTAGAAAAACAGCTCAACCCGCTACCCAAACCCGCGTACTCGCGCTGGTACTCGGGCTAGATGCCCCCGTGTTACCGATCGTGTCAAGTCGCGTCTATTCGGCGCTGTGAAATGGGGCTGGTCCCACGGAATCCTTGTCGCCTCAAGGGCAAGCTCGCGTGCGCTCGGCGCTGCGCGCCCCTTGACCCGCCAACGATTCCGCAGGGTTGGCTACTATGCCGGG
>JAKSBK010000535.1 GCA_022361155.1 Pseudomonadota bacterium | reverse complement strand
GCGATAGACTGGAGCCGCAGCGACTACGACCCGTACGCACGTACCAAGAAGTTCTGCGAGCACATGCTGTGCGAGCTGCTTCCCGATGTCCCCTTGACGATCTTCCGGCCCAGCATCGTTCTGGGCGACAGCCGTTTCGCCGAAACAACCCAGTTTGATATGGCGATTGCCTTCGCAGTGCTGGCCCGTGCACCCGTGCTGCCGTTCGACCCTGACGCGAGGCTCGACATCGTCCCAGCAGATTTCGTGGGACGTGCCATTGCCACGATTCACCTGCGCGGTGAGCCGAAGCACCCCGTCTATCACCTGTCCTCCGGCCCCGCGTCGCTGAGCTACAAGCAGATAGTGACCGAGCTGCGCCGGCAAGGCTACGATCATCGGCCGCTGTTCGCGCCGAAGCTAACGAAACCAGCGACGGCACTCGCGGGCGCATTGGCGAGGACGCCCCGCAGCTGGGGCGTTGCGTACGGCGCTTCGTTGTTTCAGGTCTTCTTGCCGTATCTTGCGTTTGATACCGTCTTTGACAACCGTCGTGTCGTCGAGGAGCTCGGCGAGTCGCCGCCCTCTTTTGGGCAGTACGCCCACCGACTGCTGCGCTTCGCGCTCGAGCACGGTTTCAAGTACCCCTATCGCCCATGGCCAGCAGCGGCGTCCGCGGCGGAGGATTTGCGTGCCGCAGCAGCTGCTCCGCACAGCCAAAGCAGCGGCGGCCAGAGCAGCGGCGGCCAAAGCAGCGGCGGCCAGAGCAGTGGCGGCCAGAGCAGCGGCGGCCAGAGCAGCGGCGGCCAGAGCAGTGATGGACGGTCCCACGGGATCGCGCAGGGTTAGGGTCTCATGGTCGCGCTGCTAGATCGGGTTTCCAGGGCGCTCGACCCCGACCGGGGGCTCCAGCTGGCGATGTCGGGGCTGATCGAGGCTCAGGGCACGAGATACGCGCTCGGTACCGATCGGGCGGCATGGTGCCCGGGACAGCCCCTGAAACTCTTGCTGGCCGGATACGTGGGGACACGCAACACGGGAGCGGACGTGCGCGTGGAGGAGATGATCCGCCAGTTCCGCCGCATCCTGGGTGATGACCAGGTCGAGCTGACCCTGCTGACGGTCGACCCGGCGCTGTCGGCCGGCTACTTCCGGGCGGTGCGGCAGGTGCAGCTGCCCACCGTGTTTCCGAAATTCCTCTACGACGAGTGCCCGAGACATCACGGCGTGGTGGCGTGCGAAGGCTCGATGTTCAAGTCCAAGTTCGCTACAGCGCTATCGACGATGATGGCGGGCGCCCTGGGATTGGCGGCCGTGGAAGGCAAGCTGAGCGTGGGCTACGGCGCAGAGGCGGGGGAGATGGTCGAAGGACTGCGCGAGTTCGTACGGCGCCAATGCAAGAACAGCTTCGTGATTTGCCGCAACGAGCCGTCGCGCCGGGTCCTGGAGGCGCTCGGCATCCGGACTGCGGGCGGCACCGACACGGCGTGGACGTTCGAGCCGTCTGCGCGAGAACGCGGGGCAAACCTGCTCGAGAAGGCCGGCTGGGACGGTCGCAGCGAGCTGCTCGCGATCTGTCCCATCAATCCGTTCATGTGGCCGACCAAACCGGATGTCATGAAGTTTCTGGCCCTTCGTTTTGCAGGCCAATACCGAGAGCAGCACTACAAGTCCATCTATTTCCATCACGATTCCCCTGAGGCGCGCCTGCAGCTCGATGCATACCTCGGCGCGATCGCCGCCGCAGTGGGTGTTTTTGCGAAGGAGCGTGGCGTTGTTCCAGTCCTGGTGGGCATGGAACGCCTGGACCGCAAAGCCTGTGCGCTCCTCAGAGAGCGGCTCGGGTTTCGAGCGCCCATGTTCGTGAGCGACGAATACGATATGTACGACCTCGTCAGCGTGTTGAGGAACTGCTCGCTGATGGTGACTTCGCGCTACCACGCCATGGTCACGTCGATGCCTGGGCTGGTGGCCTCGGCGGGCATCACGATGGACGAACGGATCCACAATCTCCTGCACGATCGTGGTCACCCGGAGCTGCTGCTACGAACCGGCGAGGAGGGCCTGGGGGAGAAGCTGATCGAAACGCTGCGGCGGCTGGATCGGGAGCGCGCGCGCTATCGGGAGGAGATCGCCCGCTTCGTTCCAACGCAGCTGCGGCTCATGGGACAGATGGGCATGGCGTTTTGCGACGAGGTTTCCCGGGTCTACCCGGACTTCGAGCTGCCCGCACGCACGCGCGCGTGGCCGGATTACCTGCCCTCCCTGGGTAGCAGCATGAGCGGCCTATTGGAGCAGTGGGGATGAGCTTCATCGCTAGGGTGTTTCACAACCTCGAGGAAAACGCGGCAAAGACCGCGCTGTGTGAGATGAGCGCCACCGGACCGCTGTCCACATCGGGCGCGGGCCTTTTGGACCTGATCGGCAGCGCCCGGACGTTGCTGCGCGCCAGGGGTATCGGCCCGACCGATCGCGTAGCCTTGCTGGGTCCCAATTCTACAAGCTGGGTAGCCCTGGATCTGGCGATCATGGCGGAGGCTGCGGTGTGTGTGCCGCTGTACGCACGCCAGCAAGGCCAAGAGCTCGCGATCATGCTCGCGGACTGCGCTCCAGCGCTGCTGATCGTCGCTGATCAGGAGCTTGAAAGAACCGTGCGCAGTGCATGGCCCGAAGCTTGCGCCATAGCCCGCTATCCGGAGGTCTTCGCGAGCAAGCCTGTGAGCGAGCCGCCTGGACCGGCGTCCGCCGATGCTTGCGTAACGATCGTCTACACGTCCGGCACGAGCGGCCAGTTCAAGGGGGCGATGCTCACGCGAGCCAATGTGGACTTCATGCTGGAGCGTACCGTGTCAGCCCTCGATCGGCTCACCGGGCCGCGAGACGCGCAGGACAGGGCGTTTCACTACTTGCCCTTTTGTTTCGGCGGTTCGAGAATCATGTTGTGGACGCAGCTGATGCGGGCAAACTGCCTGACGCTGTCCACGGATCTCGACCGCCTGGTGCAGGAGCTGCGCAGCGCGGACCCCCACTACTACCTCAACGTGCCTGCGCTGCTCGAACGGGTCCGGGCCAAGGTCGAAGAGCAGCTGCAGGAGCGGGGCCGCGTGGTGCGCAGCCTTTATCAACGCGGCGAGCTGGCCTACGCGCGCGTGCGCGCGGGGCAGGCCGCCGGCAGCGATCGGGTGCTGCTGAAGTTGGCCAACAGGGTGATCTTCACCAAGATCCGGCGGACTATCGGGCCCAGCCTGCGGTTCTTGATCTGCGGCTCCGCGCCCCTGAGAGAGGAAACGCAGGCGTGGTTTCGGATGCTCGGCCTTCCCGTCTATCAAGTCTATGGGCTAACCGAGACGACCGCCATCGTGGCCATGGACGAGACCGACCGCGTCAAGTCCGGGTACGTGGGCTACCCGATCGAAGGCTGCGAAATCAAGATCAGCGAGCAGCGCGAGCTGGTCTGTCGGGGGCCGAATGTCTTCGCAGGTTACTGGAACCGGCCCGAGGAGACCAAGGGCATCTTGCGCGACGGTTGGCTGCACACGGGCGACCAGGTCGAGCAGGACGCCACCGGCAACCTGCGTGTCATCGGGCGCATCAAGGACATCGTGGTTGCCGAGTCCGGCCACAACGTGGCGCCTGCGCCTATCGAGGCGAAGCTGGCAGGGGCCATTCGGGGCGCCGAACAGGTGCTGGTCGTCGGTCATGGCAGACCCTTCCTGACCGCCATAGTGACCGGATCGGCGCAGGACGAAGCCATCGATTCGGCGCTGCAACAGGTCAACTCCACGCTGCCTCACTACCAGCGGATCCGCAAGATCTTTCGCGCTCCCGAGCCTTTCAGTATCGACAACGGGCTGTTGACGGCCAATCAGAAGATCAAGCGCGCGGCGATCGAGAGGCGCTACCAGGAACAGATCGAAGGCATGTACCGATGATCCGTTGGACCACGCGAAGCGGAATCTGCGAGCTCGAGCTGCGTCGAGAGCCTTGCAACGAGATCGGGAGCCAGATGCTGCGAGAGCTGGAGGGTTTCTTGCGCGAGCTCGACTTGCGCGGCGTGCGGGCTTTGATCGTTCACAGCAGCCGGCGGCGCGGCTTTTGCGCGGGCGCCGACCTCAGGGAATTGGCATCGGTCATGCGGGCGCATCCGACGGGTAGGGAGGCGCGCACTGCTGCCCAAAGGCTCGCCAACCGCGCGCTGCGCTCCGCCGGCCTGCGCCGCTTCATCGATCGGGTCCACGCGGTCATGGACGCACTGGACACCCTGCCTATCGTGACGTTGGGTGCCGTTCACGGCGTGTGTTTCGGGGGGGGGTTCGAGCTTGCCTTGACCTGTGACCTGCTGATCGCGGAGCGCAGCGCCAGATTCTGTTTCCCGGAGCTGCGCCTGGGCATCATTCCGGGTTTCGGGGGCATCCCGCGGCTCAAGCGCGCACTGCCGAATCCCGTAATCCGTGACATGCTGCTCACGGGGCGCAGCATCAACGCGAAACGAGCTGCTGAGCTGGGGCTCGTCAGCCAGGCGGTGGCCCCGGGCCAGGCGCTCGCGGTGGCACGCGAGGTGGCCCACCAGATCACTCATTTCGAACGCAGCGCGGTGTCGGAGGCCAAGGCGTTCATCAAGCCGCTGCCGCAAAAGGAATTGCGACAGGAAAGGGCGCTCTTCCTGCGTATGTGCCAGGGTCCGTGGCTCGAGCAGGCGCTGAGGCGCTTCGAGCAGAGCTCGGACCGCATGCCCTACCTGCCCCAGGGAATGTGAAGAAGGAATGTAAAGATGGTCATGCGCTGCAAGGGTCAACGAAACGACGGCCTGCTCGATCTGCGACGGCTCGACTGCCTGGGAGCAGCGCTGCGTGACGCGTGCTTGACCTACAACAGCAACACCGCGCTCATCGAGACGGATCGGGTACGAGACAACACGCGCTTGACCTACCCCCAGCTGCGCGCCGAGGCCGAGATGGTGGCCGCTCGGCTGCAGGCAGCGGGCTTTTCGCCGGGTGACCGCTGCGCGATCGTCATGTCGAATCAGAGCAAGTGGGTAATCGCAGGACTGGGCGCCCTGTGGGCCGGCGCTGTGCTGGTGCCGCTGGACTACAAGCTGACAGCCGCCGAGCAGCTGGCTCTGCTGGCGCACGCCAAGCCGAAGGCGCTCATCACCGAGTACCCCCTGTGGCGTTCCCTGGCCCAAGCCGGTCGGACGCCGTTTCAGGGCCTTGTGATCACGGTGAGCGAGGCGCCCGCGATGGCAGACCTGGCCGGCGCCGGCCGCTGGGAAGATAAGGTCGCGACGGATTTCCGGTACGTAGAGCGCGGGCGGCGCGACACTGCCTGCATCGTGTACTCGTCGGGCACGGGGGGCACTCCGAAAGGCTGCATGCTGACGCACGACAGCTACCTCACACAGGCGCAAGCTC
>JAKSBK010000534.1 GCA_022361155.1 Pseudomonadota bacterium | reverse complement strand
GCGTCCACACCACGACCTCCACCGTGGCGCCCACCACGGGCATGTCCGCGGAGTCCAAGACCTTGACCGTGAGTTGGTTCTTGCTTGAAACCCCGTGGGCGGCAGGATCGGCGCTCACGATCTGGATGCTGAACTCGCCCGCGCTGCCCGCCTTCTTGGTGCCGGGCGTGTGGGGGTCCTCGTCGCCCTTGCAAGCCACCATGCCGTGACCGGGATCGGGGCCGGCTACACAAAACACGAAGCTCAGTGTGTCGCTGTCGCTGCCCATGGTGATCGTGAAGTCCAGCTTCCAGGGACCGGCGTGCACGTAGCTGATGTCGCTCACGACGTGCTCGCCGGGGGCAACGCCGGGAACGATAGTGGGTTGGGTGTCGGCAGGATGGCCCCCGTGCAAGGTCGTGTGGACCTCGACCTCGACACTCGCGCCATCCAGGGGCGCATCCGCAGCGTCCAGGACCCTGATGGTCAGCTTGTTCTGGTTCGAAACCTCGTGCGCCACGGGATCGAGGCTCACGATCTCGATGCTGAACTTGCCCGCGCTACCCATCTTCTTGGTGCCCGCCGCCTGCGGGTCTTCGTTGCCTGTGCATTGGGGCCCCTGCCCCGCGTCGTGCCCTGCGTCATGGTCGTGCTTGTGCCCGTCATCTCCGTCCGAGCAACCAAGCCCTGCTGCCAGCACCATGGCCAGCGCTGCGAACCCCAACCTGCCATACGACATGCGATCCTCCTAAGCGCCTATCTGTGCGGCCGGCGCCTACTCCGATGGGGTGCGTCAAGCCGACAAGTAGGGCGCGCAAGATAACCCATCACGCGCTTCGTGCAAAGCACCGGATGCGTAACCGGGGCCTGAACGGTCACTCGAGTGCAACTGCGGTGGAACTACCGATCCGCCCGCTGCGCCGCAGCAGCCATCGCGGCGTGCCGGCGAGCCTGTCTGCGGCGGCGTCGCATCTCGCGCCGGACGTGCGGGAGCCTGGGATCGTCCTGGGGCCGGCCGATCAAGTGACCCCGCAGCAGCTCGAGCCCATCGATCAGCCGCTTGTCGTTGTTTATCTGCAAGTGCAGGTGAGGAGCCGAGCGCTGCATGCCTGTGCGACCTACGGTTCCTACGGCCTGTCCGCGCCGCACCTTCTGGCCCACGACCACGCGCACGCTTTCAAGATGCATGTAGCAGGACTGCAGCGGGCCCCTGGAGCCGCCCTTGTGCACGATGCAGACGTAGCGGCCGGAGCGCCCGAGCCTGCGCCGATTGTAGCGATTGGTGCGCTTTGGACGCAGCTGCAGCTTGCTGCCCCGGCGCTTGAGCCCCACACCCGAGAAATTGACCTTTCCGTCCGCGATCGCCCGTACGGGCTCGCCGAGCTCGGACTCCACGTCGATGCCCCGATGACGACGACGACCGCCCCGATCGGCGCCCAGCGCGCTGCTGACGACCCGCGGCGCACCGTCGAGTGGTGGCCCCAGCAGCAATCCCGCGCGCGAAAGCGGGGGCGGCGGAATGGGCTTCCCGTAGTACTCGAGCAAGCGGCGGCGGTCGGTCAGTACCCGATCCTCGGGGCGGGAGCTCTTCACGCGATCGCCCCAGAAGAAGTGCGACACGTAGTGTCGGTGGGGAGTCTGCTCGAAGCTGATCTCGAGGCTGGTCGCCTGTTCCCTCCACACCGAAAGCAAGCCGGCGGCGAAGTAGATGTTGGGCTCGGCGCGCTTGAGCTGCCAGGGATTGAAGGAGAAGCGCTCGAAGCGACGCGCTCGCTCGTGCCAACTGCCGTTGTGCCACACCCAATAGCGATAGGCACGGCCCCGAAAGCCCCTCCGGTACATCGCCGGGGCGATAAGGGTCAGCCCGAGCCCGTCGAGCTCCTCGCGTTCCGCGCGGCAGCGTCCGAGCCGGTGGATCATGGCGCCCAGCATGAAGGGATCCTCGCCGAACTCGCGCGCGTACTCGAGGCTCCAGCGGGCGTACTTCTTGGCCGTGCCGCGAGGCATCCAGCCGCACAGCTTCCGAAGCGCGCGCGCGAGCCTGTCGGGATCCACCGTGGTTGGGGATGCCGGCTCGGGTGGCCAGTCGGAAGGGCTGACTCGAGCGTCGGCCATACGATTGAATGGCACGTTGCGGCGGAGCCGTCTTCGCCAGGGGGTACGGGTGGGCCCGGCGGAATCGGAGCGCAAGCCGGACTCCGTTGTGGTTGCGAAATCGCGAGCCTGGGGCAAAGACGAGCTCGTGCCCCCCAAGGCCGTCTCGCTCCCCGCGGCCGCTCCCGATGCTATCGGCTCGAGGACCCCGCTGCTCATGGCTGTCGGCTCGGCGGGAGCGACGCTCGACATCAAGGGCGTGCTGCCTTGCTCCGCACGGGCGATGGGACAAGAAAGGTGTCCCAGGGCAAGCACGCCGGGCAAGACCAAGACCAGGATTAGGACTAGGACAAATCGGTGTCCCATACCCACAACGATCACGATCCAGAATCCGCGCGCGCCGGTCAACCCCACTCCGAGCGCAGATGCATGGACGTGTGAGATGTGCTACTCGCCCGTACAGCTGCTGGCGAGCAGCGCCAGCAACGTGGTTCCGTAGCGCTCTGCTCGCACGCGACCCAGGCCCTGGATCTGGCTCAATTCGTCCAGCGATGGCGGCCTGAGCGTGCAAAGATCACGCAGACAGTGACCGGGGAGGACGGCCTGCGCATCGACGCGTCGTTCCCGGGCGATGCGATCGCGCCAGGCGCTCAGCGTCTTCGCACAGCGGCGGCGCCGAGCCCGTTCGGCCGGTGATGGCATGGGGGTCGCTTGGTCCTCACTATCCACGCTGCAAGCGTCTGCGCGCACACCCTTGAGCGACTCGACGACGGCATACGCAAGTCCGGGCGTCTGCGCGCTGCCCAACGTGCGCCGGACGGCCTGCACGTCTTGAGGTGCTGAACGGGCCAGCCGTAGCAAGACCGAGTTCACCAAGATGCGAAAGGCGGGCACGTCCCGGTCACGTGCGAAGCGCTCGCGCACGCGGACGAGCTGTTGGAGTCGAGCCTGCTGCGTCCGATCGAGCTCGACCGCACCCCGTATGCGCCTCCAAGCCGGCTTGGTGGGCTCGGCGCGATGTGTGGCCTGATGCAGCACGTAAAGGCACTCCTCGTCGACCTCGGTCTCGATGTCCTTTCGCCGGCACCTGTCAAGGAGTTGCTCGGCCAGCGGAATCAAATAGCGCACGTCGTTCAGCAAGTAGGCTAGAGACTCGGGCGCCAGGGGACGTTTTCCCCAATCGGCGCGCTGGTGCTCCTTGGGGAGCTCGACGCCGAGATGCTTGCGGACCAACGCCGAGAGTCCGGTTTGCGCCTCACCCAGGAAACGCGCCGCGACCGATGTATCGAACACGCGTCCTAGTGGGACGCCTCGCTCGGCCAGCAGCTTGGCATCGAAGCCGGCATCGTGCACGATCTTGGTTGGGCCGGTGTCTGCGAGGAGCTCGCAGAGGGGGGCGGGCTCGACCCGTAGGGTATCGATCACATAGGCGCTATCTGCTGTCGACAGCTGCACGGTACACAGCCGAGCCCGGTAGCGGAAGAAGCCGTCGCCTTCGGTGTCGAGCCCGACCCGTGTGGCCGACTGCAGCTCGGTCACCACCTCGGCCAGAGCCTGCTCGGTTTCGATCAGATCGCGGGTGCGACAAGACGCTGGTAACCTATGCAAGTGCCGCATCGAGCCCGCAGGCGAGGCAGCCTGACAGACCTGTCGCGACTCGTCCACCGGATCTGTCCAAGGCGTGGCCCCGAAGACGGCGTGATCATCACCGCGTTCGCCTGGTGGTATCGAGCGGTTCCGGCTCGCGTGGGCAGAAACGCGAGGCCGGCGCGTTTCGCCGACGGGGTGCTCACCGTGCACACACGCACCACCGTATGGGCCGATCAATTGCAGTATCTGCACGATCAGCTCATGGCATCGTTGAAGGCGCATGCGCCCCGGATTCCGATTCGAGAGCTGCGTTTTCGGGTGGGCAAGCTGCCGCCGTATCTAGGACCAGCTGAACCTCCTCTCAGCGTCGATCGGTCCCTCACACAGCTACCGGACACCATTGCGCGAGCTCTGGCGCGCATTTCGGATGACTCGCTGCGCGAGGCGATCGGGCGAGCGGCAGCGGCGAGCCTGGAGGCGCAGGCTAGCACCCCTTGCCGGGACACTGGTACCCTTTGCCGGGAGTTCGATCCGGGTTTCTCCGCCGACCCCAGGAGGGGGTGAGGGTCGGCTCCGAAACCCGGCCCTCACCGAGCTTGCTCGGCCACCCTCTTGTCGATGCCGCGCTGCGCGCGGTACCAGGACCGAAGCGCGTTCGGGCGTTGACTTTCAGGCCGATGGGTAGCAACTTGGCGGTACTTGCTCCGTACCACTGGACGAAGTCCGTGGTCCCATGGAGGACTGATGAGCAGCATCGCTTTGGGAACACTGGCCGTGGCGGTCTTGTTGGGCCTGGCCGTTTTGTCGATTGTAGTCGGCAAGCTCAGCTAGTACCGCTTGCCAGGGATTGTGATCGATTGGCGTCGAGGGCCGTCAGAGCCGGCGGGAATCCATCGTGATCCCTGGCGAGCGGTACCAGTTCCTGCCCACAATCGCGCCAGGCCGGCTTTCGTCCTCGCGGCTGTCACTGGACAGGAACTAAAGGCGCCGGCCGGCGGTTAGCAGCAGTGCTCCGTAGCCGCCTTTGAGGACATGCGCGCTCACGGCCAGCGTGAGAAACCAGGCGCGGCCTGCATCGTAGTCCATGGCTGCGCTGAGCGAGAGGCCTTGGCGTAGCCCTGAGCGCGCCTGTGTTGGCGGTGCGCTTGCGGATCCGCCGGCACCGGCGGGGTCTTTGCTGGACACCACGACGCCGTACAGGCCCACGCCCAGCCCCACCCAGGGGCGCCACTGCGGTTCGACGTCGAGCACATACCGCAGGTGACCCGTTGCCGCGAGTATCCATATGCGTACGCCGTCTGCCGGTGTCGTGCCGGTGGGGTCGGGCGTGCGCATCGCGCCGGAACCGCTGCCGTAGAGCACCTGCCCGCCTGCTCCCGCCACCAAGCGACCCGGGCCGAAGCCCGGTTGTACGGTCGTCCACCAGCCGCCACTCAGGCCGTACGCGACGGAGGCCTCCGTGCCAAATGCCAGCAAGAGCCCAGCCCGATACCACTGCGTGTAGTCGGGTGGGTGGACGGGGATTTTCTGCCAGGAAGCATCTCCTTGACGAAGCTCGGAGTCGAGGTCCGCCTCGCTGGTGACCGGTAGGCCCAGCGTCAGACCGACGCTCAGCAACGAAAGCCGGATCCGCAAAGCGGCCGCCTTGCGGCACCTGCCGAAAGCCGGGACCTCAGGCGCCGGGTCAACATGACATCGCCACTTCGATTTCGGCCCATCCCGTCCAGCGGTGTTGCGCCGCCTTCGAATACAGGGAGCATTCGCGCGACAGCGCACCTTGCCGGCCGGGCGCCGCAAAACCGACCTGGCAATGTTATCTTGACCCGACGCCTTACCTCGGGGAGCAGAGCAGCACACAGGTTTCAAAGCCGATGAACCTCCGGGAACGCAAGCCCCTACGCATTCATCTTGAGCAGTTCCTTGACGGTAGCAATCACCTGCGGCGCTTGGATGGGTTTCGTGATGTACGCGTTGGCGCCGAGAGACATCGCCCGCTGCCTGTCTTCGCTCGAGCCTTCCGTGGTGATGACGATCACCGGTGTGTCCTTGTGGACTCGGTCGGCCCGAACGCGTCGAATAAGCTTGAGGCCGTCCATGATCGGCATGTTGATATCGGTGATTACGATATCGAACTTGGTGGCCGCCAGGTGCTTCAAGCCAGCCACGCCATCGTCTGCCTCTGTCACGGTCATGTTCCTTATTCGCGCCAAAGCGAACACGAGCAACTGGCGCATCATGGGGGAGTCTTCGACTACTAGGCACGAATATACCGACATACGCTACGCATTCTCGCGGGTCTGCCGCGCTGCCGCCAGAACCTCCGCGATACCGTCGAGTGCGTCAAGCGGACCGGCCACACGACGGTACAGGTTCGCTGCCACGAGGGCGGTGGAGAAATGGGCGGCGAGCAGCTCGAATAGTTCCTTGTCAATGGGTGCCCAACGCTGCTTCTGCTGAAGCAGCTGGAAGACGGTAAGCGCCCCAATGGTCTTGCCCTCCAGGCCAAGGGGGATGATCGCCAGCGGGCTGGAGGGACTTCCGCCTCGGGCAGGTTGATCCACCATCCACGCAAGCCCCGTAATGCACGCCTCGCCGATGGCACCGTCGCCCAGGACCTCGGCTTGGATCTGCGCGATGGCCAGCCCACGAGCATGGACCGGACGGGCTTGCCGCCCCTCGCGGTCGAGCAGATAAAGCACGTAGCCCTTGGCTCCGATGAACTGCTCGAGCAGCTCGCACAGGTGCTGCACGACCCGAGGCACTGTCAGCGACGAGTGCAGCTGGAAGCTCGCCACGTACAGATTGGCCATGTCGTCGAGCTCGCGCTCGACCTGTGCATGGCGTCCTTCATGTTCGCGGTTGCTCTGCTCGAGCTGCCTGGAGCGGGCCACGAGCCGCTGCCGTTCCTGCTCGATGCCTTCCAGACGTGCAGCGAGGTCCCGGAGCACGTCATCGCTTGCCATCTGCGCGCGAAGCTCGGCGTTGTCCTGGCGCAGCCGAGCGTTTTGGTCCTTCAGTGCTTGGTACTCGCGCACGAAGTCCGCGGTAAACTCCACGCCGCGTCGCAGGAACGTACGGACAAAGGCTTCACGCTCCAGCGTGCCGGGAGACTGACGCTCCGTCGACCTCGACTTGTTGCTTGGACTATCGTCACTCAAGGTCACACCCGCTGCCCCGGGGTCGGGGGAACGTGGCACACGTACAGTGTGGGAGGTCGGTGTAGGGGGTCAGCGCAGACGGGCACGAGGGCCGACAAACGGCAGCCGCATTCCTTTCAGGACACCGATAGGGTGTCAGCCACGCAGTCGGCGCGCAAGAGCGTGAGTCGCACATTTTTGCGCCGTGCTAGGTCCAGTGTCCTGTATTCCATGCCCGAGGCTGGTCGGGCCTGCGGTAGCCCAGGTGGCCGGCGAGATCGACCAGCTCGAAGGGGGTGGTCACGCGCAGGAGCGACTCGCTGTGACCCAGCAGCAGGTAGCCGCCCGGCCGAAGCCGCTCGTACAGTGCGCGCAGCAGGCGGCCGCGCGCCGTCCGATCCAGGTAGATCAGCACGTTGCGACAGAATACGACATCGGCCTGATCGACCAACAACGCAGCCTTCTCCGCGTCAAGGTTGTTCAACTGGTCGAAACAGCACAGTGCTCGCAGGCTCGGATGCACCAGCCTGCCGGCATCGCCTTGCACGAAGTAGCGCAGGTAGCGCCTGGGCAGGCTGCGAAAACTGGGCTCACGGTAGCAGGCCCCGCGAGCGGTACGGATGGCACGTGGCGAGATGTCGGTCCCGTGGACGCACACGTCCCATGATGCGAACAGGCCCGATTCCACGATCAGCATCGCGAGCGTGTAGACCTCCTCGCCGGTCGAACAGCCGGCGCTCCAGATCGAAAGCCGGCGCCGGGGCGACGTCGCCGCTCGTACGGCCGGCAGCACTTCCGTTTGAAAGGCTCGCAGCTGGCTAGCCTCCCGAAAGAAATAGGTCTCGCCGTTGGCGAGCAGGTCGACAACCTGCTCGAGCTCGGTATCTCGCCCGTTGCTCCCCGTCAGGTAACGACAGTACTCGCTGAAACCGCCTAGCCCCAGCGCCAATAGTCGGTCTCGCAGTCTGCGCTGGAAGCCGGTGCGTGTGCCGTACTCCAGCTGCAGCCCAAAGCGCGCGTTGAGCAAGCCACGGATTTGCCGGAACTCGCGCAGACCCAGTGGCGGCTCCTGCTCGGAACCAGTCAACCGGGTCACGCCGGCTCCGCAAGCAGGTTGCGGGCCTCATCAAGATCCAGGGCGTCGGCGGGAGCGGTCGTCCGATCCACATCCAGCACAAACGTCAGGCGGTCGCGGTGCTTGTATACCCAGTCGATCGAACGAGCCGCCTCGCTTGGCCCGAGATCGGGTGCGCGTCGCTCTCCTGGATCGTTGGCGGCGAATACCTCCGAGACCGAGTCGACTGCCAGCCCGACCAGCCCTTCGCGCACCTTGACCACGATCCAGTGCGCTCGCTGCAGCTCGTCCGGCGAGCTCATGCCGAACCGGCGCCGCAGATCGACAATCGGAACGACGTGTCCGCGATGATCCACGACACCGAGGATCTCCTGCGAGGCTTGCGGCAGTCGGACAACTCCCATCGGTCGTATGATTTCGCTGACACAGGCGATCTCTATGGCGTAATGAACCTCACCCACATAGAAGCCCACCAGACTCCTTTCCTTTGCCGGTTTCCTCTCGGTTGCGGGCACCGTCTAATCTCTGATCAGCAAATCGGGATCAAGAAGAATGAGCAGCAACAAGTCCTCTTCGTCGGGTGCCTGGACGAGCGGCCGCCGTCCCTGTGTGCCCAGCGGCGACGGACGGGAGGCTGCCCGCCCGACGCCGACGATGTGATCGGCTGTGTCACTGCCTATCTTGGCTGAGTGCTCGACCTGGTCCTCGGACAGGCGGAACACTTGCAAGATACGATCGACCACAAGGCCCATGGTCTCTTGCCCGCATGCCACGAGAAGCAGGCGGCTCATGCTAGACAGCTTCGTTGGTCCCATGGAGAGCCTACGTCTTGCGTCCAGCACCGTTGTCACGCGGCCTCTCACGGACACGATACCCATCACCGCGGCGGGCGCTCGCGGGACTTCTGTGATGGGGGGTACCGCCATGATTTCACGTACGGCCGAAAGCGGCAAAGCGTAGTTTTCGGATCCGACCGAAAACGCTAGGAACTCCCTTATGGTATCACCGGCCGGCAAGAGCGGATGCCCGCTGTTCTTTGCCGGAGGCGTGGAGGCGCGGCTCAGGCTATCGCTCATTGGATCGCTCCCAAGCGAAGACGTTGGCTTTCATACCGATTGGCGTTCCAGCTTCGTGCCGGCTTCGGCGCCGAGG
>JAKSBK010000533.1 GCA_022361155.1 Pseudomonadota bacterium | reverse complement strand
CGGCCTCCCTCTCCGCCCAGAATCCGTTTGTGATTCTGTGGGTGATTCTCCTTAAGTCGTTGAGGATTCCAAGGAGGCTGGGGATCAGCACCAGGGTCAGGATGGTGGCGAAGGCCACCCCCGCCGCGATGGAGATGGCCATGGGAATGAGGAACCGCGCCTGCATGTCTTTTTCCATGATGAGCGGGGTGAGGCCGCCCACCGTACTGAGGGTGGTGAGGAAGATGGCCCGGAACCGCCGGCTTTCGGGACCGGCAATGTCGCCGAGGCGCTCGCGCCAAGCCTGCGCGATGACTCGGGAGCTCACGTCGCGCTGGTCGCCGGGCAACAGGAACAGCCGCACCGTGGCCAGGTGTCCTCCTCCATCGCGTGCGCCCAACGCGCCCACGCCGCCCGCCATGCCCGTGCCGATCTCGGAGAGGATCCCCCGGCTGAGCCTTTGCTCGCCCCCGTACTGCTCGAGCGTCTCGCGCGCGCTCTGGAGCATGCGTTGCTGCAGCTTGCGCGTGAGCTGCACCGGCGTGCCCACGGGCATCTCGAGCTGGGCTTGCACCACGTCCGAATCGATCTTGGGCAGAAACGTGAACTGCACCCGTCCTCCGGCGACCAGCCCGACAGTCAAGACGAGCCCCGCCACGAAGAACGCGAGCGTGGCGTAGCGCCAGCGCAGGCAAACTTGCAGCGACCACGCATAGATGTGTTGGATGAACCACTCGACAGCATCGCTGAAGCGCTGTTGTTGGTGCACCACGAACCCGACGAAACTGCGCCCCGTGAGCTTCTTCACCAAGGAATCCACGATGCGGAAAGGCGCACCGATCAGGGTCGTCAGCACGTGCTTGCCTTCGGCCAGGTGGGCCGGCAGCACATAGAGCGACTCGATCAACGATACGGCCAGGACTGCGATCACGACCAGGGGGATATTACGAAAGAACTTGCCCGCAACGCCCGGCACAGCCAGCAAAGGGGTGAATGCGATGATGGTCGTCAGGATCGAGAAGGTGACGGGCGCCGCCACCTCGCGCGCGCCCGCGATCGCGGCTTGAACGAGCTTCATGCCGTCTCGCTGGTGCTTGTGGACGGCTTCCCCGACCACGATCGCGTCGTCGACCACCAAGCCGAGCGTCACGATGAACGCGAAAAGCGAAATCATGTTGAGCGAAAGGTCGAGCCAGGGCAGAAACAGCAACGAGCCCGCAAAGGAGATCGGGATGCCCAACGTCACCCAAAAGGCCAAGCGGATCTCGAGGAACAGGCCGAGCACCAAGAGCACCAGCGCGAGACCGAGGTAGGCGTTGCGCAGCAACAGATCCTGGCGCTGCTTGTAGACCTCGGAGCGATCGTTCCAGACCGCGAACGCTACGCCCGGCGGCAGCGCGTCTCGGTGCCGCTCCACGTAGTCGTGCACCGCCTGGGAGACCTCGATCGGCCCCTCCTCACCGATCCGAAACACCTCCACGGCCGCGGCGCGCTTGCCGTTGAAGAAAGCTTCCTGGTCGGTATCGCGAAAGCCGTCATCGATGGTCGCGATTTCGCTCAAGCGAACCTGGCTGCCGTCGGGACGAGACAGCACCACGATGTTTTCGAACTCGACACCCAGGTCACGCCGTTCGGTCATGCGCAGGAGCACTTCTCCCTTGCCGGTCTTGATGCCGCCGGCGGGAATCTCTACCGACGCCCGGCGCACCGCATCGGCCACCGCCTCGAGCGTCAGCCCGTAACGACGCAGGTTCTCCTGGGATACTTCGATGCCGATTTCCAGGGGCCGGACCAAGCTCAGCTCGGCCACCGTGACGTTGGGATCGAGCAGCAGCCCCGCGCGTGTCTCTTCGGCCAGCGTTCGCAGGGATTTCTCGTCGACATCGCCATAAACGAGCAGCGACAGCACCGCTCGCTTGGACGCGGCAAGGCTCACCACCGGACGCTCGGCATCCACGGGAAACGACGTGATGCGATCCACGGCGGCCTTGATGTCGGAGAGCGCCCGGTCGGTGTTGGTGCCGCTCAGCAGCTCGACGCTGACCGAGCCCACGCCTTCCCGAGCGGTCGAGCGGACTTCCTTGACGTCGTCGAGTCCCCGCACGGCCTCCTCGACGGCCAGTACCACGCCCTGCTCCACCTCCTCGGGGCTCGCCCCGGGATAAGCCACATTGATGAGCACCAAGTCGAGCTCGAACTCCGGAAAGACCTCGCGCTTGATCTGGCTCAGCATGGCTATGCCACCGGCCAGCAGCAGCACCATGAGCAGGTTGGCTGCAACCGGATTCTTGGCCATGAAGGCCAGCGGGCCGGATTCGTCCATGCGCGCTGCACGGCCGTCTTCGGCGCCGCCTCGGGAGCCTCCGGCGCTGCTCCCGGCTCCTGCCCGAGCCCGCTTCGGCAAGTCAGCCATGGTGCTTTTCGGCAGGCGCTTTCGTGCTCTGCGCGGGCGAACGTTTGCCCGGTGCTCGCTTGCCCGGTGCTCGCTTGCTCGGTTTGTCCGCGAGCGTACGCAGCCGCATGCCCTCGATCGCACTCGGCACCGGACTCACGATCAGGCGCTCGCCCGAGTCGAGACCCCGTACAAGCACGCTCTCGGCACGGCGATGAACGATCCGAACCTGGCGCATTCCCAGCGTGTTATCGGGACGAGCCACATACACGCCGTTGCCGGCACGCAGGGTCAGGCGAGGGATTTCGGCGACGCCGGCAACCTCGCCGCCTTGGAGCTCGACGCTGACATACGCTCCGAGCAGCAGCGGCATGCCCGTACCTCGCGCGCGATCTTCGCCGGCGACCTCGAGCCCCAAAGGATCGTCGACCTGCACCAGCAGCCGCGCCATGCGACCCATCGGATCGACCTCCCCGAGCAGACGCATCACTCGCCCCCGGCGCTCGATCCGCTGCTCGCCGATTTGCTGCAGCACACGAGCCGCGGAACCACGCTCCGCGTTGAGTCCGGGAATCCGCACGGAGCCGAGCTCGTCCACGGGCACCGCCACCTGCACGAAGAAGGCATCGCTGCCCACGAGCGTCGCGAGGCGACTCTGAGGAGAAACCAGCTGCCCGACTTCCACTGCTTCGCTGCGCACGAGCGCATTGAAGGGTGCCTTGACCAGGGTGCGCTTGAGCTGGAGCTTGGCCTTGTCGAGCCCGCTCTTGGCCGAGTGCAATGCGACTTGCGCCGTGCGCAGCTGGGGCTTGCGCAGCGCGAGCGCTCCAGCTCGAGGAGTCGGAGGGGCTTCGCCAAACAGCTGCCACTCGCGTTCGGCGACTTTCTGGCGTGCTTGCTCGAGCTCGAGCTCGAGGGTCGCTCGCTCCACTTGAGCTGTTTGTTGGTGCACCGACAGGTCGTAGTCACGCGGATCGATTCGGAGCAGTGTGGCGCCCTTCTTTATCCGTCCACCGACGATGAGCTCGGGATGCTGCCAGAGCACGCGTCCGGTGACCTCGGGCTGCAGGGTGACCTCGCGCGCGGGAATCACGTTGCCCTTGGCGTGCACGCTCACGCGTTGCCGGCCGCGTTCAACCGTCAAGGTCTCGACCAACAGCCCCTGATCGGCTCGGGCCTTCTTCGCCGGCTGCGGACGGCTGCGAATCAGCGCGCGCGCACCGAGCACGCTGGCCACCAGCAGCGCGATCGGCAACACGGCCCGGACGACGATCGAGACGGCCTTCATGATGCAGCTCCCACGTTGTGGTGCCCGCTGCCTGCCCGAGGTAGGCTGCGGGTCCAGGTGCCGCCCAAGGCGCGACAGAGCTGGATCCGATGCGACAGCAGCTGCCGGCGTGCGTCGAGCAAACGGCGCTCGGTCTGTTGGGTCGCACGCAGCGACGTGAGCACCGGCAGAAAATCGCTGAGCCCCTGGCTGTAACGGTGACGCGCCTCGCGCAGGTTGGCCTGGCTCACTTCGAGCTGTCCCTCGAGCGCCTCGATGTGGGCGCGCTGCTGCCGTTCTTGTACCAGGGCGTTTTCGACCTCGAGCAGCGCCAAGAGCACCACCTTGCCGTAAGCGCTCACGCGCTCGGCGAGCAGCGCGCGCTGCCGCTCGACCTCGGCGGCGCGCCGGCCGCCGTCGATCAGCGGCATGAGCAAGTTCGCTGCCAGATTCCAGAGCGGGGTGAGCGCCTGGTCGCTGAGGTTGTTTGCCTGCAGGCTGCCCGACGCGCTCAGCCTGAGCGATGGATAGCGATCCGCCACGGCCTGGGCCAGCTGGTGATCCACGGCTTGCACGCGGTGCATGGCCGCGCGCACGTCGGGCCGCCGCTGCAGAAGGTGGCTGGGCAGGCCAAGCCCCGGAAGGGCGAGTGGCTCGGGCAGCTGCAGGTGGCCCTGCGCCGTGAGCGTACCGGGCGTCCGGCCGGCGAGGATCGCGAGCTGGTTGCGCAGCATGGCTTCGCTGGCTCGCAACAGCTCGAGCTCGGCCCGGTTGCCCGCAAGCAGCTCGCGTTGCTGAAACACGTCGAGCGCAGAGGCCTGCCCCTGGTTGAACCGCAGCATCACAAGCTCGAGGAAGGTTTCGTTGCTCTGTTGCTGCGCGGCCAGCAGGGCCTGCTGCGCCCGGGAGCGCGCAAGGTCGAACCAACGCTCGGAAACCTCCGCGGCCAGGCTCATGGCAAGCGCGGCCAGATCGGCGCCGGCGGCGCGTTCGTGCTGCAGCGCTGCGGCCGCGCCCGAGCTGAGCTTGCCCCACAGGTCGAGCTCGTAGCTGGCGGCAAGGGAGTTGTTGTTCTGGCGAGACTCAAGCGTTCCGAATCGGCCCAGCAGAAACCGCTGGTAGGTGCCCGTCGCCCGCAGCTCGAGCCCGGGCCAACGCGGTGCACCCGCCTGCCTCGAGACAGCCCGAGCCTGAGCGAGCCGTGCCCAGGCAGCCCGCAGGTCGAAGTTTCCGCGCAGCGTTGCATCGACCAGCCGATCGAGTTCGCGGTCGGAAAATTCCTGCCACCAGCGCTCTGGCAGCTGGCGCCCTTGTGGCTCGTGCGAGGCGGCGTGGTAGGCAGCCGGCACGCGCACCGGGGGCTTGGGATCGTGGCGCACCCGATGCACGGCGCAGCCCAAAGCCGTGCCGCTCAACAACAACGCCAAGGGTGCGCTGACGAAGCGGCCCGGATCGGCTTGGGGCCGGCGCTGCCCGGTCGCTCGCGATCTGCTCATGGCCTCGTCTCGTCGGCGCGCAGCCCCCGCAGCAAGAGCTCGCTGAACGAAGGCAGCAAGGGGCTCAGGTCGAGCTCGAACGGCAGCCGGCGCCCGATCTCCTCACGGTTGAAATAGAGCATGGTTACCCCCATGTGCCCGCCCCAGATCTGAAACGCGCACTGCGCCGGATCGAGCCCCTCGCGGATGCTGCCGTCGGCCTGCCCGCGGCGAATCACCGCCACGATGAGCTGGAACAGGCGCAGCGTGTTTTCCTGGTACTCGGGAAAGCCGGGCATATCCGGGTCCGCGTGAAAACCCGACGCCTGCCAGGCCAACATGATCTTGACGTGGTCGGGGTGCTCCTTCACGAAGCTTCGGTGGACCTCACAGAAGCGCTCGAGCGCAGCGAAGCCGCTGCGCCCGTCGTCGGCCAGCGACGACAGCTGCTCCCACATGTAGGCCAGGCAGCGCGTACCGATCGCGAGGTAGAGCTCGTCCTTGCCGGCGAAATAGAGGTAGAGCGTGCCCTTGCTGAGCTCGGCCTCGGCAGCCACGTCGTCCATCGTGGCCTCGAGGGGTCCCTTGCCGAAGAAGACCCGCTCCGCAGCGTCGATAATGTCCTTGCGACGCTGCTCTCGCTCGCGCTCTCGTCGTTCCGCCACACCCATTGGGTACCGCTCCTCAGAAACTGACTTTCGGTCAGTCAATGACCCATAGTTAGTGCAAGCTGCCGAAAAACGCAACCCCTCCGGCGCCCTTTTTCGGCCGGCGGCCTGCGAACGCGGCCGCGGCCGCCGGCGAGCTACCACGGCGACGATGCGATGCGCTACGCTCGGGGCGCCCCATGTGGGGCTGGAGGCCGTAGATGACTGGTCGTCCGTACTCGGGCGAGCTCGCGATCAAGCCCGATGGTACGGCGCTGCTCGTGGTGGATGTGCAGGAGAAGCTGGTGGCGGCGGTGCCGGAACCGCTGCGCGCGCCCATGCTGCGCAACTTGGAACTGCTGCTCGAGGGTGCACGCATGCTCGGTCTGAAGACGTTCGTGACCGAGCAGTACCCCAAGGGCCTTGGCCCGACCTTGAGCGCGCTTCGAGAACGCCTCGATGCCATGAGCCCGGCCCCGCAGCGCTTCGAGAAGCTCGCGTTCGACGCCTGCGGTGCCGAGGGTCTTGTCCCGGCCCTGCGGACCGTGTTCGATTCCGCGCACAGCGGGCAAGGACAGGCTCCCGCCGTCGTGGTGGCGGGCATGGAGGCGCACATCTGCGTCTATCAGAGTGCCCGCGGCTTGGCGCAAGCCGGTTTTCGTGTGCAGGTTCCCATCGACGCCGTGTGCTCCCGCAGCAGCGAAGATCGCCGCATCGCCGAGGGTCTGCTCAGCGCTTCCGGCGCCGTCGTCACGAGCACCGAAACCGTGTTGTTCGATCTGTTCGGCCGTGCGGGCAGCGAGGAGTTCAAGGCCTTTTCCCGCTTGCTGCGCTAGTGCCTCGCCAAAGGAATCCTGGTTGGTTGGGGCCTGCAGTGGGGCTCGCTGGCAAGGCGGTCGACGTCGCCAGTGTTCGAGCCCGACCGGTCGAGGTGCCCGTGATAACGGCCGCTCCGCAGTCGAAGCGCCGGAAGCATAGTCGACACTATGTTGAGGACGCTAAGACGAGGACGCGGCTGCTTGCGCGGGTGGATCGG
>JAKSBK010000532.1 GCA_022361155.1 Pseudomonadota bacterium | reverse complement strand
TCCTTTCTTCAACCCGTCGCCACATTGCCTGCACGACATCCGCTAGAAAACGCGCATCTTCGGCTGAGGTAAACCTCCGGCCGTCTCGCACAATGTAGACTGGGGTGGTATGCGCGAACGCATAGCTGTCGGAAACGTAGCGGTGCGAGGGTCCAATGGCGCGGAAGGCGATCCAACCACTGCTCTGCAGTTCAACCGTGTCGGAGAATTGGAAGCGGTGTTCCTTCTGTGGCACGTCAAACGTCTTGGCCACCTCTCCGTTGACCACGACTTCAACCTTGTCGACCGGGACAATGGATGCAATCTCGATTTCAACCTTAAAGGAAGTGGGTCCATCAGCTTCCACCTGTATTTCCTCGCCGGGTATGCGACCATCCACGGTGGCGAAAAGCAGCGGTCCACTGGTACCGAAAGTAGCGGCATTTTCAACCGTATCGAGCCAGTTCGGCACCGAGAGGGGGCCATCGATCCTAGCATAGGTCCGGGTGGTTCCTGGTGGCGGATCCCGCCAGACATCCGGAAACGGGTCAGAGCCAGCGGTGGCCGCGATTCGAAAGCCAGCGTTGAGGAGCCGGTAGTACATCTGGGCGTTCGCAAGTTCATCATACCAGATGCAAAGCACGTCATAGAAATCACCCTTGCCGAGCGCCACGTCGAGCGGGATTTCGGAATAGGCTCCGTCTTCGGGTTTCTCAACCGGCCTGCTGTACGGGTGCATAAAGCCGCCGATGCCACCCTGCGCTTTAGCGGCGTCTAGGTAAGGGTAGTTCAGGACATCCGCTGAAAAAGCTGTCCAGGAGGTACCGCCAATCAGTGGCATAATAAACTCTTTGATACCGAGCAGCCCCACGTGGCCAAAGGAGCCCCGGAATTCCTGACCATATTGCAGGAGGTGGTCGGAGGTTGACAGCGGATGCGGTTACCAGTGAGATCGTCCCACCGTCCCATAATGCGTGTCCCGTCCATATGAATCAGGGCGTTTGTTACCCGGAGATCCTCCGCAAGCAACTGCAGGAAAAAATCCTCATGCGACAAGCCAAATCGACCTTGGTGAAGATCGTGCGCATGCGTTTCTCCGGAGTACCATCCCATGGCACTAGCGTCCAGCAACCTTTCGAGCCGTAGCGTAAGCTCGACTTGCTCGCCCTCCCTGACTGCGACTTTGGCTGACGCCGGCAGGTATTCGAAGCCACGCATCGCTTCAACTGTGGCTTGACCGGCTGGCACTTCCACCGTAAATTCGCCATTCGTGTGGAAGTAGTGCGTTTCCGTTGCTGAAATGACTCGGTGGAAGCCTCCGTTCGGTGCATAAGCGCGGCCATCACTCGCTTTCAGATAGATCCGGGAT
>JAKSBK010000531.1 GCA_022361155.1 Pseudomonadota bacterium | reverse complement strand
CCGCTGGCGAGGCGCGACGACGAGGAGTATTGGGGATACTTCGAGGAGGAGCAACATAGCCAGCGGTGGTCAGAACCGGCGAAATGGATGAGTTATTCTTCCGCGGACCCTAACGGCGAAGAGCGATGAGCTCGGCGATTTCGCTGTCTACACTCGATTGGCTGATCATCGCAGCCTACTTCGTGCTCGTGGTCGTGGTGGGATTGCTCCTGTCGCGAATCGCCAGCAAGGGCATCCACGACTATTTCCTCGGGGGTCGTAAGATCCCCTGGTGGGTGCTCGGGGCCTCGGGCAGCGCCTCGAATTTCGACATGACCGGAACGATGGTGATCACGTCGTTCTTCTTTGCGCTGGGCTTTCAAGGCTTCTGGGTGGCGAGCCGCGGAGGCCTGGTGCTGACGCTCCCCTTTCTGCTGGCGTTCATGGGCAAGTGGCTGCGTCGATCGAAGGTCATCACCACGGCCGAGTGGATGGAGCTTCGCTTCGGCTGTGGGCGCGGCGGACAGCTCGCACGCGTGTTTTCCGCCGTCGCGAATCTCGTCGTGGTGGTGGCGATGATCTGCTATTTCGCTACCGGCACCGGCAAGTTCGCGCACACGTTCCTTGGTATCGACCCCACGCTCTGCGCCGTGGGCATGGTGCTGATCGGCCTGCTCTACACCATGCTGTCCGGTCTGTACGGAGTCGTTTACACGGACCTTTTTCAAGAGCTGATGCTGCTCGTGACCGCGGGCTACATCGTGTTCCGGGCAGTGCTGTTGCCCGAGCACGCAGCGGTGATGGATGCTGCCGGCGCGCACTGGACGAGCCTCAGGCCCGCATGGACCGCAGAGCCGATGCACTGGCTCGAAAACCCCGACATCTACCGGCTCTTCGGTGTTTGCGTCATCTTCTGGGTCGTCAAGCAGATCGGCGACGGCCTGGGCGGCGGAGGCGGCGGCTACATGGCACAGCGCTACTACGCGGCTGCGGACGAGCGCTCGGCAGGTTTGATGACCGCCGAGTGGGCAGCACTGCTCAGCGTGCGCTGGGCCATGGTGGCGGGGATGGCCTTGCTCGGAATCTGGCTCGCGACCAAGGACGCCGGGATCGCCGCCACGCTCCACAAGGACCCCGAGCAGACCCTGCCCCTGGTTTTGGGCAGCGTGCTTCCCGCCGGCCTCAAGGGAGTCGCGCTGGTGGGGCTGATCGCGGCCGCCATGTCGACCTTCGACTCGACGGTCAATGCGGGAGCCGCCTACTGGGTGCGCGATGTCTATCAGCGTTTCATGCGCCCGAACGCGAGCGAACGAGAGCTCGTCCGCCAAAGCTACGGGGCCACCTTGACGATCGCCCTGTCCGGCCTGGGGCTGACGCTGGTCTTCGGCGAAGACATCAACAACGTCTGGGACTTCATCACCGGGCCGCTCGGTGCCGGAACCGTGGTGCCCCTGATTCTGCGCTGGTACTGGTGGCGTTTCAACGGCTACGGCTTCGCCTGGGGCACGGGCGCGGGGCTCGCCTTCGCCATCGTGCTGCAGTGGGTCGATCCCGGCATGGCCTTCTACATCAAGACGCCGCTCGCGGGCGTGGTGTCGCTGCTCGCTGGGATCACCGCATCGCTGGTGACGCCCCCCGTGCACGAGGACACACTTCGGAAATTCTACCTTCAGATCCGCCCTTTCGGTTGCTGGGGCCGGTTTGCGGGAAGCCTCGACTCCGACGCACGGAAACCCATCAAGCGGGAAAACGCGCTGGGCATCGCCAACACGGCGTTCGCGTTCGCCTGGCAGGTCGGGCTCTTCACCACGGCCATCACCTTCGTCTGGCACCAGTGGACTGCAATGTACCTGGCTTTCTCGCTGACCGCCGTGCTCACGCTCGTTCTGTATTTCTCCTGGTACCTGACCCTGCCCGATCGGAACGACGGCTCGGACGCAAGCACGAGCGAGCGGCCTACCCGGTGACGGCGCCCTCCGAGGCCGAGGAGACCAACCTGGCATACTTGGCCATCACACCGCTGGTGTACTTCGCTTTCGGCGCTTTCAGCGTCTTCAGTCGCGTGGCGATTGCCGCGTCCGACAGCTCCACGTCAAGCCGGCGCTTCTTGATGTCGATGTCGATGATGTCGCCGTTTTTCAACGCCCCGATGGTTCCGCCTCGTGCGGCTTCGGGCGCGACGTGTCCGATCATGAAGCCGTGGGTCGCTCCGGAAAAACGCCCGTCGGTTATCAGAGCAACCTCCTCGCCCAGGCCGGCCCCTTGCAGCGCGCCTGTCACTTGCAGCATTTCGCGCATGCCGGGTCCCCCCACCGGGCCCTCCCAGCGGATCACGACCACATCGTTGGGTTTGATCTTGCCCGCCTTGACTGCAGCAAAGGCATCCTCTTCGCGATCAAAGACCCGGGCTGGTCCGCGGTGCTTTTCCCTCGTGTGCCCCGAGACCTTGGCTACGCAGCCCTCGGAAGCCAGGTTGCCCTTCAGGATCGCCAGGCCGCCATAGGCCTTCAAGGGCCTGTCGACGCTGGTGATCACCTTCTGGCTCCTCGGTTCCTTGGCCGCCCGGGCCGCCTGACCGATGGTCTTGCCGGTCACGGTCGGACAATCCGCGGCCAGCAGACCGGCTTTCAGCAGGCGGTTGGCGACCACGGCCATGCCCCCGGCCCGGTACATGTCCACCGCCGTGTAGGCCCCCCAGGGCTTCATGTCGGCCAAGACAGGCACCCTGCGCGCCACCCTGTCGAATTCCTGAATCGACAGCTTGACCCCCGCCTCGCGCGCCACGGCCAGCAGGTGCAGGACCGCGTTGGTCGATCCGCCGGTGGCCATGACCCCGGCGATGGCGTTGTTCAGGGAGCTCCTGGTGATGATGTCGCGCGGCCGCACGTTCTTCTTCAGCAGCTTCATCACCAGCTTGCCAGTCTCCAGCGCAACCTTGGCCTTGTCCGGACTTGCGGCGGGCACATCGTTGAAACCCATGGGGGAAACACCCAACATTTCAAAGGCCGTGGACATGGTGTTGGCTGTGAACTGCCCGCCGCAGGCGCCGACCCCCGGACAGGCCGCGTTTTCCACCTGCGTCAAGCGCTTCTTCGAGATCCGTCCGGCGTTGAGGGCGCCGATGGCTTCGAAAACATCCTGAATCGTGAGCTGCCGATCCCCCAGCTTGCCGGAGTCGATGCTGCCGCTGTACAGCATGACGCTCGGGAGATTGAGGCGCGCCATGGCCATGACCATGGCCGGGATGGTCTTGTCGCAGCCCGAGATCCCCACGAAGCCGTCCAGCAGGTGTCCCCTCACGACCAGTTCCACCGAATCGGCGACCACTTCGCGTGAGACCAGCGAGGCCTTCATGCCCTCGGTTCCCATGGCGATGCCGTCGGTCACCGAGATGCTGCCGAACTCGATGGGCGTGCCGCCGGCGGCCCGGACGCCCTCACCTACCTGCTGGGCCAGGAAGCGGTGGTTGAAGTTGCAGGGTGTGATCTCGATCCAGCAGTGCGCGACCCCAATTAGCGGGCGGCGCAAATCCCTGTCCGAGTAGCCGACGGCCTTGAAAAAGGCCCGAGCGCCAGCGCGATCGGCGCCGTCGAGCAGAGTGCGGCTGCAAGAGCGTGTGTCATGGGGCATTTCGTCGACTCCAGGGCATTAGGCGTCGGGCCAAAATAACATCGCCACTTCGATTTCGATCCATCCCGTCCAGCGGTGTTGCGCCGCCTTCGAATACAGGGAGTATTCGCGCGACAGCGCGCCTTGCTGGCCGGGCGCCTCAAAACCGACCTGGCAATGTTATTTTGACCCGACGCCTT
>JAKSBK010000530.1 GCA_022361155.1 Pseudomonadota bacterium | reverse complement strand
GATTTCCGCGATCACTCGCTCCTTTTTCGCGATCACCGCATCCTTTTTCGCGAGCTTCTGCTCAAGCTCGTCCACCTTGCGCTCGAGGATGCCGTTCCCCTTGCCGCGCCCGTCCTGCAGCGCGGCCTCCATGTTCTCGTGGAGCTGCCGCAGCCACGAGTAGAAGAGGCTCGGCTGGATGCCGTGCGCGTCGCAGATGTCCGACACCTGCTTCTTGCCCACGAGGTGCTCCCGGAGGATGGCAGCTCGTCGTTCGGGGACCACTTGCGTCGCTTTTCCTTGCTCATTTTCGACTCCGATGCCCTCCATTATAGAGGACGCTGCGGAGTCACGTTTCAGCTGAGGCAGGACAATCCAAGGGAAGATCCGTCGTAAGGTCGATGTCTTCAAGCTGGACCTGGACGACCTTGAGCGCGAGCTTCTACGTACCTGAAGAGGTCGTAGTCACCGCGTCGACATTCGGGCGCTGGTCCCGCTAGCCGACGTACCCGGATCCGGGCGGCGGCGGTAGCTGACTCGCTTCGGTCTTTACCGCCGCTTCGGAGAGCTGGCGGCAGACCATGACCCGCCTACGATATAATCCTGTGACTGCAGCTGCAAAGAAGCTCCTGGAGGACGCCCTTGCGCTTCCGGAAGAAGACCGGTGTCGCCTTGCTCGCGCCCTGATGGAGAGCGTGTCTAGCGAGTCGACCGAGGGCGTCGAAGAGGCATGGCGTGCCACGGTTCTGAAGCGCATCGACGAGGTGCGGCGCGGCGACGTGAAGACCGAGCCTTGGTCCGAGGTCAAGCAGCACATTCGTGACGCCCTCAACGGCTGATGCAGCCGTGCGGCACCATCCGGCCGCACGCGTAGAGCTCGGGGACGTTCGGCCCTCGCTGACGCAGTGCGAGCTTCGAGGCGTGCAGACACGACCAGCGGATCACGTAGCCTCGTCGCTTTCGGGTTGCGTTTATTTCGGATACGAGCCACACTGGGATGTAGAAGCGCCAACAGCGTCGAGGCCCTCCCATGCCAGCAGCATCCCTTACAGTGCCATCAGACAAGGTGGCTCAACAGGCCCATGCAGCGCTCGAAACGCTGCGAAGCCTGCCCCGTCGTAAGGGAGCACGTGCGCTACGGGTGGTCCGCACGAAGGGGGACCCCGTTGAGGTTACTGTCCCGCGGGAGGCATTTGACCTATTCATGGAGGTGCTAGGACAGCTAGCCAACGGCAACGCGGTCACCATCGTACCCGTACATGCCGAACTCACGACGCAGGAAACCGCCGAGTTGCTCAACATCTCGCGACCATACCTGGTGCGCCTGCTGAACCGGGGAGAGATCCCACACTCTAAAGTTGGCACGCATCGCAGACTCAAAGTGTCCGACGTGATGGCCTACAAGGAAGCCAGGGACCGTGAGCACGAGCAAGTGCTAGACGAGTTATCGGCCGAAGCGCAGAAGCACGACCTCGGCTACTGATCGTCGTGGCCTTCACCGTCCTGTACGACGCCTGCGTGCTGCATCCGGCCCCTCTGCGGGATCTGCTTGTGCGTCTCGGCTTAACTGGCCTGGTCCGTGTGCGTTGGACCGAGCGCATCCTCGACGAGTGCTTTCGGAGCATTCTCGAACGACGCCCGGATCTGAGTCCCACCTCGTTGGCCCGAACACGGGAGCTGATGTGTCGTGGACCAAGGCGTGTGGAGCTGTACTTGAGGGCCGGAATCGCTGTCTGGGTGAGCGGCCCCGACACGGAGCGATGGCACCATTTATGTTTAGAACATAAAAATATGACTAAATTGAAAATATGCACGGGGTGTGTTAGGGTGTGTCAATGCCTCAGGTGTCGGGTCGGAGAGACCATGTTGCATGTACGCGATGCGTCAGGACGCCCCTTATCGATCACGGCCTACCGTTATCCGCTGTCCGACAGCGGTTCTTTCATGTGGATGGTGCCTCGGGATTGACTGGCAGTTGCTCGCCCGGCGTATCGAAGAGGGAGCCGAGGCTGGACCCGGACGCGCAGTGGTCTCCTCGGGGCCCGCGCACCAAAGCGTTCCACGAATGCCGCAAGGCCCTGCGCGTCGTTGCCGGCATCGCGGTCGGTTGCGCATTCGCCCACCGTAGCGCCCAGGCGCCTGGCGGCGGTGAGCTGGCCGCCGACCGCGTGCGCGGGCTCGTACGCAGCCTCGACAAAGCTCTCGGGGTCTCTTGAAGTGCGCGGCGCGTTGACGCTGCGTCGATTAGGTGCCGAAACCACGACCAAAGATTCGGGCACCTAATCGACGAAATGTTCGCTAGGTGCCAAATGTTTTGCTAACATTCCGGGCACCTAGTGCCTAGGCGTCGGGTCAAAACAGCATTGCCAGGTCGGCTTCGAGGCGCCCGGCCAGCAAGGTGTGCTGTCGCGCGAATACTCCCTGTATTCGAAGGCGGCGCAACCCCGCTGGACGGGATGGATCGAAATCGAAGTGGCGATGTTATCTTGTCCCGACGCCGTAATCGACATGACCCTATTCGTCGGCCGTGAGCGTGAGCTGAGCGAGTTCGCTCAACTCCTCAAGAAGCGGGAATCCTCCCTGGTAGTGTGCCAGGGGCGAAGGAGAATCGGCAAGAGCACGCTGGTTCATCAGGTTGGCAAAAAAGCCAAGCATTTCCTTGCCTTCAACGGGCTGGCACCACGTCCCGGCATGACCAGGCAAGCGCAGCTCGATGCCTTCTCTCAGCAACTCGCCCAGCAGACCCGTTTACCCAAGGTGGCGCTCGACTCCTGGCCGCAGGCGTTTCAGCTCTTGGCGAGCCAGCTGGAGTCCACCGGCAGCACCCTGCTGCTTCTGGATGAAATCTCGTGGATGGCTGCAGGTGATCCGGACTTTGCGGGACACCTGAAGAACGCCTGGGATCAGTACTTCTCCCGCCGAACCGGGCTGCTCATGGTGCTTTGCGGGTCCGTTTCTTCGTGGATACAGCGTAACATCCTGAGCAGCACCGGTTTCGTAGGACGCTGCTCGTGGCAGTTTAGTCTGAAGCCGCTTTCCATTAACGAATGCAACGCGTTCTGGCGAAGCAGGAAACACAAAGTGGCCTCGCGTGAGAAGCTCGCCGTCTTGGCCGTTACAGGAGGTGTGCCTCGCTACCTCGAAGAGATTCAGCCGAGTCAAACGGCAGAGCAGAACATTGAGCGCCTCTGCTTCAATCCGGGAGGGATGCTGTTCAACGAGTTCGAGCAGATCTTTCACGACATCTTCTCCCGACGAGCCGCTGCTTACCGCGACATCGCCCACACGCTGGTGAGCGGTCCTCGCACGCTCTCCGAGATAAGTAACAAGCTGGGTCGAGTGAAAGGAGGCAGCCTGGGGGAAGCGTTGGCCGATTTGGAAATGGCAGGTTTCATCTCCAGGGACACCGCGTTCGATCCAACGACGGGTAAGTCCAGGCGGCGTTCATCTCGCTACCGGTTGAGTGACAATTATGTACGATTCTATCTCAAGTATATCGAAGCTTTACGCCCTCAGATCATCAAGGGTCTCTACCAGCGCACGCCGCTGGAAACCCTTGGCGCCTGGGACACCATCATTGGGCTACAGTTCGAGAACCTGGTCTTGCAGAGTATTCAGCCCGTGCTGCGCGCGCTCGGGCTGGGCAACGTGCCTGTCATCAACATCGGTCCGTATTGGCATGCGCGGACTGCTCGTCGCCGAGCCTGCCAGGTCGATGTCATGCTCCGCACCAGACGCGCCCTGTACCTGTTCGAAGTGAAGTTTCGCGACAAGATCGGTACAAGCGTCATGGACGAAATGCAGCGGAAGCTCGCCCGCCTCAGGCTCCCATCATCCCTCTCGGTGCGCACGGGTCTCATCTACGAAGGTGAGCTGCATCCAGACATAGAAACGTCGGACCACTTCGAGTTCCTGTTGCCTTTCGGCGACCTGCTCGGCGTCGATTGACACTCGGGACCAGTAGCTACCACAGGTGCCAGTTGCGGGTGGCGCACACGTAGGCGGCAAGGATGGCGTTGGTGACGGCGTGGGCGAGGACAGCGTCGGCGAGCCGACTACGGCGGTAGACAGCGAGGGCGTAGGCCATGCCGGCTAGCAGGCCACCCAGCCAGTGCTGGTGCAGCGCGCCGAAGGTGGCGGAAGATACGAGAAAGGAGGGAGGCGGCGAGGAAGGCGCTGGAAGCGATGGACCCTGGTTGTTGCCAAAGGCCAGCGTGAAATCCGAAGCCAGTACAAGTTACTGTGGAGCAGTCAAGGGTCGGCTACCAGAGGGTGGCGACGCCCAACTGCGCGAAAGCCGCATCTTTTGTGAGGAGAGGCAATTGCTCCAACACGCTCTGGGCGGCGAGCATGCGGTCGAACGGATCGCGATGCGCTGAGGGCCAAGAGCCTGCCTTCTGTGCATGCACGATGTCGATCGGCAACGCCCGAAACCCTGCCCTATGGACCCAGCCGGCCATGTCCTGCACCAGCACCTGCGCCGAGGGTAGCTTGCCGAGACGATGCTTCGTGGCGACCTCCCATGCGCTGGCCGCGGACACAAACACCGCATTGTCCGGATCCGCCACCATCGCTCGTGCCCGTGCCGACAACCGGTCGTCGTCGAACAGCCACCACAGCCAAACGTGGGTATCGAGCAGAAGGTTCAGGGTCGATCCAAGAGTAAGGGCCCGCGGAAGAACAACTCATCCATTTCGCCGGTTCTGACCACCGCTGGTATGTTGCTCCTCCTCGAAGTATCCCCAATGCTCCTCGTCGTCGCGCCTCGCCAGCGGCGCCCAGTCCTCACCGAAACACCCGAGTTATTCTTCCGCGGGCCCTAACCGGTCGAGACCGGCTGCGCGGGGTGGATGCGATCGCCGGCGCACCTTCAACGTTCCCACCCCTCGAGCTCCTCTTGCGGCAACTCGTCGAAGAAGCTGTCTCCGAGCTGCTTATTGCCCAGCAGCCCGGCGACCCGGCGTTGCGCCGGCTTCAGGGGCACCAGCCGCGCGTAGGGTCTGCCCCCTTTGCCGATGATCACCTCCTCACCCGCGTGGGCGCGCTCCAACAGCTTCGACAAGTGCGTTTTTGCTTCGTGAACGTTGACCAGCTTCACGCAGATGGATATTAGTCCACAATGTGGACTAAGTCAACCTATGCCGCCACGATGACACGCCGGCCGAACTGGTCCCGATCAGTTGACCCGAACTGCAACACCTTCCGGGAGGCCGATCCGGTTTGGCGCCCCGCTCAGCTTTCAAGCAACGCCTTGGCGTCAAGCACGAAGCCAGGCAGGAGTGGCGTTGTGAGCCGCTCGTCGATACGCTCGACTCTTGCCAGGCCATCGCCCGACCGGCGTTCGATGTGGGTGGCCGGGTCCACGAGCCAGTATTCCTGGACTCCCGCTTCGGCGTAGATGAAACGCTTGGTGATGCGGTCGTAGGCGCGGTTCGAGGACAGCACTTCGATGCACAGTTCCGGCACGCGATCAACTGGGCCCTGTTGTTCTCGCTCGAGACGTGTCTTGAACACCATCGCGTCGGGCTGCAGGATTCGACCCTCGCCGAAGCGAACGTCTAGCGGTCCTTGCGCCACAGTGACCGAGCTCTCGGTGTCCGCGGCCCATTCTCGAAGTCGTGCAACGATGCGTGTGAGGATTTCCTGGTGCCAGTAGCTCGGGCTGGGCGACATGATCACCTCGCCATCTACCAATTCCAGCCGCTCAGTCGACTCTGGAAGCGTCAGAAACTCGGCCTCGCTGACCAAGTGATGGGCTGCCTCACTCATGGGTCAACCGTAGCCTAGGCGGTCTCCCAGTCAACATCGCCCCCGTGTCTTTCCCAACCGTCACAGTGTGACGGAAAGACGTCTCTTCGGGGCTCTTCCTGGTAGTTCCTGGCGGCTCTGACTCCACTGAGCGCCCACACCACCGCCTGAGGGCGGTGGGTTCGATGGGCGCCGGATACCCCCAAGCCTCAACGCGGGTCGGGTCGTCCCGGGGCGCCGCTTTGGCCCGCTCAACTCGACCGTTGCAACCGCCGCGACCCGCCCGACGCCCTCGCAAACCCAACCGCCGCGCTCGGACACGACGATCCTCGGCGATCAACCCCGGTGTGTCGCCAAATCAGGCCATCCTGACGCCGACCGTCCGCCGCAAAGCTCACCTCCCCACGCGGCCCATCATCTCCTCGGAGACCTTCGTGCACCTTGAGCACCGCGCTCCAGCCCGGCAACTCGACGTCTCCTCCAGGCAG
>JAKSBK010000529.1 GCA_022361155.1 Pseudomonadota bacterium | reverse complement strand
TGCGCGCCTTGTCGACAGTAAAGAGCCACTCGATGCGGGCGCCCTGACGGTTGCGGGTGCGTTCCCAGGCTGCGAGCTCGCGGCAGAGGACTTCACGGTCCCCGATCCGTCTTTCGAGACACTGCGTCTTCATGACGCGACCGCGACCTGACCCGCGTCTCGCCGAATCGCCTTCCCCAAAAAGCAACTACGGCCGGCAGGCGCCATAGGCGTCCTAGCGCGGCTTTGACTCTGACCTGGATGCCGCGCTGCGAACACGACCCCGCACGCCGGCCTTTGCCCTCTCGCCTGCGATCCAGCGCTCGACCTGACTGCGCAGGACGCCCAGGGAGACTGCACCCCCGCCAAGCACCACGTCGTGAAACGCCTTGATGTCGAAGCGTCCGCCAAGCGAACGGCGGGCCTGTTTTCGCAACGCCATGATCTCGAGCTCGCCAACCTTGTACGCGAGCGCCTGCCCTGGCCACGCCAGGTAGCGATCCACCTCGTTGCTAATATTGCTTTCGGTGAGCGCGGTATGCTCATACATGTAGCGCTCGGCCCGGGCGCGAGTCCAGCCCATGGCATGCAGTCCCGTATCCACCACCAGCCGGGACGCGCGCCAGGCCGCGTAGCTGAGCTGGCCCATGCGGTCGAGGTCACCGCTGTACAGTCCCATCTCGTCGGCCAGGCGCTCGGTGTACAGGGCCCAACCCTCCACGAACGCCGTGCTGCCCAAAAGGCGCCGGAACGCCGGAAGCTGCCCCAATTCCTGACCCAACGCGATCTGCAGGTGGTGGCCCGGCACTGCTTCGTGGTAGGCGAGCACCTGCATCTCGAAACGAGGGCGCACCTCGGGTTTGTAGGTGTTTATGAAGTATTCACCTGGCTTGGACCCGTCCAGGTGAGGCGGCTGGTAGTATGCGATCGTCGAGTAGGGTGCCTCGTAAGCGGGCACGGGCCGCACTTCGCACGGAGTCTTTGGCAGCAAACCGAAGTAACGCGGCAGCGCGCCGTTGGCCCTTGCGAGCGCGCTGCGCGCTGCAGCGACGATGTCCTCGGGCTCCTTGAAGTACAGCTCCTTGTCTGTCCGTAGGCGCTCGAGGATGCGTTTGAGCGAACGCGTTCGAAACAGCTTCGCACCGAGCCGCCTCATCGCCTTGCCGATGCGCGCGTTCTCCTTCTTGCCCAGCCGATGGAGCTCCTCAGCAGTCCTCGACAAGTCCGTGTAGCTGTGGATCCTCGCGCGATAGCAGTCGGCACCCTGCGGTAGCGCCCCGACACCGGCCTTACCTCGCGGACGTGCCTCGGGAGTCACTTCCTCGCTGAGCATCTTGCGATAGCGCTCCAGCGCCGGGCGAATCTCGTCGCGCACCACCTGCTGCAAGTGCTCGGCCCAGCGCGCGCGCTCCTGCGCGTCCCACGACGTCAATGTGTCAAGCCTCTTGAGAGGCGCGAGCAACGCCCACTCGGCAAGCGGCTTGTTCAGCTCAGCGTCGAACATCTTGATCGTACGAGCGACCGACTCGGCGTTCGCCACCAGTCCATCATTCAGGCCGTCGCGCAGGTTGGCGATCGTGCTTTCGATCGACGTGGGAATCTTGCGGTAGCGCGCTAGCAGGGTCGCGGCGCGCTCAAAGCTCGTCAGCTTGTGTTGCTCCGACAGCATGCCGAAGCGCTTCAAAGGGTTGTCGAACGCCGACACGGTCCAACGATGGGCCTGGCAGACCTCGGCCCGTACCTCCTTTTGCAGCAGCTCGATCAGAAGCGCGAGCGTCGTGCGATCGCTGCTGCCCTCGGCGAGCTGCTCCCACAGCGGCTTCGCGCCGGCCAAGAATCTGCGGCGGTCACGCCGCCGGCGCTCGATATCGCGAAGCGCGTGCTTACGCAGTTCCTCGTCGAACCGGTGGTCGCCCAGCGTCGTGGCCCAAACAGGCGCTTCGCGCAGTTTCCAGTCCCAGTGTTCCACCAAGAGCGCAGCCAGCGCGGGGTGCCTCACGCCGGCCGTGGCCGCTAGGCGTTGCTCAGCGGGCAACGGGGGCGGCGCTGCAGGCACGGAAGGAGGAGTCGGGACCGGCGGTGGCGGCGGCGCAGAAGCTGCGACGGGTGGCGGCGGCGCAGGGTCGCGGGAATCAGAACCGGCACGATCGCAGCCTGCCCCCGCGAGCAGGTACGCGCCCAGCAACCAAACGCCGAAGGCGGCTGGGCTTCGCCCGCTCCGCGAATCGGGCCGGGAGTGAAGTGACCGAGCGCCCACTCGGTGCGGCTTATCAGATTCCGTCACGCAGCGCAGCCTTTGCCCGCATCGGTCACCAACTTCGAGGCGAATCGTCCGAGGCGCATGCGATAGCGGCCGATCCGCAGTCGAGGGACCGGAGGCATAGTAGACACTATGTTGAGGATGCCGAGACGAGGACGCGGCCGCTAGGGCGGGCGGATCGGGCGATTGGGCCGGAGGCTGGTGACCGATGCGGGCTTGTACTTGGCGGGCTCGAAGTTGGTGACGGATGCGGGCTAGCGCGCCAGCGCAGACCAGACGCCGTCATCACCGAGTCGAGCGGCGACGGAAACCTCGAACGCTTCTTCAATAGGGGTCAGCACCTGCGGGTTGTTCGTGAAGACCTCGCGCAGCGTACGCCGGCAGCGCTCGACCCCGCTCGCGGTCATCTTTCCGAGCGGTGCCCGGAAGCTTGGCGAGAGCATGCCGAGCCCCGCCATCATGGTCTTGACCGGAACCGGGTTTCGAAACCGATCGGTGATGTTGACCTGCCGTCCACCCGGCAACGCACGCACGCTCTCGACGCTGCATGTCCCGATGGCAAACAGCGGGGCCAGCGCTTCGGCGAGCTCGGCGGCACGAGTGGTCCTTCCCTCGCGCTGGGCCGCACACATTTCAGCGACAGCGCGCGGCGCGATGTTCGACATCACGCTAATGACGCCTGCCGCGTCGATCAGGGGGTCCTGCATCATACCCAGCGTCAGGTCATCGTCGCCCGACAAGATGTTGAGGCCGGGCCCCGCCAGCTCTCGCTCCCGCCTGAACCGCAGCATATCGCCGCTCGCCGACTTCACCGCGGGGACCCGATCAGGCGTGGCCCCGTGCAGCATCGCGAGGTCCTCTGGAGACAACGCACAACCCGTCCGCCCGGGAATCACATAGGGGACCAGGGCAACCTCCGGAACCGCCTCCAGGACGCGCTCGTAGTACTCGGTGCGCAATTCCAGAGAGCTCGGCCCGTTGTAGTAGCAATCGACGAGCAGCACAGCGCTCGCCCCGCGTGACCAGGCATCGCGGGTCCCGTCGATGGCTTCTCGGGTGCAGTTGGAACCCGCGCCGGCCAGGACTCCGGCTCGGCCCTGCGCCAACCGCACGGCCAGCGCGACCGCTGCTCCGTGCTCCTCCCAACGCAGGGTTGGCGACTCGCCGGTGGTTCCGCAGGGAACCAAGCCCTGCACGCCCTCTGTTAACTGAAACTCGAGCAGGCGCGTGTAGGCGCCGGCATCGAATCTCCCATCGGAGTCAAACGGCGTGGCGAGCGCCGTCCAGGCGCCGGCCGGCTTGAACGCTGGCTGCATAGTTACCTCGCCCCCTTCTAGCGGCTCCGGTCCACGCCCTGCAAGCCCGGAATCGTTCGCGCCCTACACAAGCGGAGCCGTAGCCTGGCTCCCGTCCCTACGATCCGGAGAGGCCCTCGGCTTCTCCTAGCGGCGCTGTCTTCCCGCACATCCGGCCATAGAGGGCCGTGGCCGACCCCAGGAAGACGAGTCGCCCCGCAAATCGAAACCAGAGGTAGAGCTGGCCGACCACGAATGCGCCCAGGATCCCCAGGGTTGTGCTCTGGCCGGCGCCGG
>JAKSBK010000528.1 GCA_022361155.1 Pseudomonadota bacterium | reverse complement strand
GATGCTCCCGTTCGCGGGAGCAGGCCCGCGCGGTTTCGCCCCCCCGCCGCGCGGGCCGTTTTTTTCTGATTCTCTCTATACCTCAAGATCCTCTGCCGAGGTACTAGTGTGGGTGCTCCGGCGGCAGTGGCGGCTTCAGGCGAAGCTTGTCGGGCCGTCGCCGCCGCCGCGCGTTTCTTGCCGGTTGACCCGAGCGGGTCACCGCGGCTACGGTAGGTGCGGCGCTGTACGCGAACGCCGATATTGTACCCGGATTCGGGGAAGGAAGGTTATGCGCTTACTTCGTGGTCCGGGGCGGCACTACCCAGAGCTACGGACGAGCGCTGCGAGCGTCGCACCAAAGGCGCTCCTGGTCTCTCTGACGCTTACCCTGTGGCAGTACGGTTTCGCTGCCTACCTCCAGCCCGACCTAGACGTCGACTGGCAGCTCGTTGCATTGCGCTTCAGCCTGGACGCGGCGATCTGCCTGCCAGCGGTGTTGCTGGCCTCCGCGCTCGCGTGCAGATCGCTGCGAGCGCGACGGGGCTCGTCGGGCGATTTTCTGAACCGCCGTGGCGAGCTGGCCATTCCGCCAACCTTCGACCTTTTTCATGTGGCCTGGATGTCACTGTGGCTCTCGGCGTTGTTGCTGCCGGGCGTGGCCGCTCGTCCCTGGCTATACGGCTTCTTGCCCTCCGCCGCCGGCGTAGCGGACACGCAGGTAGCGCAGCTGCTGGGCAGCGGCGGCGCCGGACGCGTGCAGGATCTCGCGGTCCAGCAAGGAGGCTATCTGTGCTCGTACAACACGCCTTTTGCAGTTACTCAAGGACTGGCGTCCGGTGGCTCGACGACCGGCGCCGACGCGACTGCAGGGCTGAACGAGCTGCTAAGCGGGGCGGTCGGTCTCGTGGGCGCAAGCTACCTTGCCATCCTGCTGCTCAGCTGGGTCTTCGTCGCGTGGGGACGTGGTGGCTTTCGGCTCCCAGGCCTGAGCTTGCTCGACCGCCTGGGTGGCGCTCCGCGGTTGCGGCACGCAGGTCTGGCAGCAGTGGCTCTAGTTGTCGCCTGCACTCGAAGCGACAGCGCTCGGGAGGTGGATGCCATCCGCGCCGCGGTCTTGGTCGATCCTTGCGATCAATCGGCTCGACGCGTGTACGACGTGTCCGCGGTTCACGTGAGCATGCCGCTCAACCGGTTCGGTGATCATGATCCAGATGCGTTCATGTACGTGCTGGATCGCAACCTGAGCGCGGTGGCTCAGCAGCAGGCCACGCCGTTTCCAGACCGCGTTTCCATCGGCCTGCGCAAGGACGCCATTCAGCCGCTCGTATTGCGGGCGAATCTGGGCGAGTGTCTCGTCATCAACTTCACCAACCGCCTCCGCGATGGAAACGCGTCGCTGCACATTCAGGGTCTGGCCCACGACGCGCAGAACGCCGCTGGCTTTGTCGGCATGAACCCCGACACCTCGACTCCTGCCGGTTCCACGACGACGTACCGCATCCCGCTGCCGAGCGACCAGGAAGCGGAGCGTGCGTATTACTTCTACGACCACGGGGCGAGCCGACAGCGCGTGGCGCATGGCCTATTCGGCGCCATCGTCGTCGAGCCAGCCGGCGCGGTTTATCGCGATCCCGAAACCGGTCAATTGCTGCAGGACACGCTCGGCAGCAACTGGGAAGCGATCATCGATCTTCCCGGCGACGATCGCGATTTCCGTGAGTTCGTGCTGATCTACCACGAGATAGGAGACGAGAACTTCGCGAACATCGTCGGTGGGGATGGCCGGACCCTTCCGGTATTCGATGAGGTCAGCAACAATTACCGTCCCGCAGCTCGAGCGATCAACTACCGGAGCGAACCGTTCCGCAATCGATTGGCGCTACACGACGACAAGTCCCAGGGTTACGGATCGTACATGTTTGGTGACCCGTCGACGCCCATCCCCCGCTCCTATTTGGGGGAGCCCACGAAGACGCGCTTGCTGCATGGAGGCAGCGAGGTGTTTCACGTGCACCATCTGCACGGTGGAGGCGACCGTTGGCGGCGCAATCCCAAGGCAGATCCAAACAACGACATCTCGAGTGGCTTGGTGAAGCGACCCGCACAGGACGTGTTCTCGACCCACCTGGACTCCCAGAGCATCGGCCCGGGCACCAGCTACAACCTCGAACACGAGTGCGGCGCGGGGGGATGCCAGCAGGCAGCGGGCGATTTCCTTTACCACTGTCACATAGGTAGCCACTACATCTCCGGGATGTGGGGGTTTTGGCGGGTGTTCGACACGCGTCAATCCGACCTGGCAGCCATGTCGGCGCTGCCCGCACCTCCGGTCGCCGTGAACTCACGCGCGCTGATCGGGTTGGAGATAGGCGGCAAGGCCCTGACTCCGGAATCGCAGATCAGCGACCCGGAGCGGCAGCGCTCGCTCGAGGCTTTCATCGAGGCCCAGCTGCCCCCTCAGGGCATTCGGCTCGACGATCAGGACGCCACCGTTTGGGATTGGATAAAAGTCGAGCAGGACCTTGACGGCCCGCTGTACCTCGGGGAGCCCGAGACGAGCGTGGTCTGGGCCAACTACGCGTCGGACTCGCCCGGCCAACGCGCTGAGATCCTGTTCAATTCCGGCAACGGCCGCTACGCGTGGCCGCTGATGCGGCCGCACCTCGGCAAGCGTCCACCGTTTTCGCCCAATGGACATTCCGGCGCGCCCTGGCTCGGCGAGGACGGAAGTGAGGAACGGCCCGATGGTCTGTGCCCCAACGACGATCTGTTGCCCGACCTGGAGCACCGCATCCGCCGGCAGTACCCCATCACGGCCGTGACACTACCGATCCAGATTGGACCCAACGAGGTCGACGAGCACGGCATGCTCTTCGTGCTCGGGGAGGAGAAAGCCGAGCTGCTCGCAGGGACCAAGTCCCCCGAGCCGCTCACGATTCGTTCCAACGTGGGAGACTGCGTGGACGTGCTGCTCACGAGCGAGCTCGGGGACGTGCACGAGCCTCTGGTGGCCAATTCCCATATCGCCGGCCAGCAATCCAAGGTCAACATCCACACGCATTTCGTGCAGTTCGATCCACAGGCCTCGGATGGCGTAATCACCGGTATGTCGTTCGAGCAGTCGGTCAAGCCGTACACCGACGAAGATCGTCGCTTGACCAAAGCGGTGGAATCCGACAGCCATCGCATAACCGTGAACCACGTGCGCGGGTTGAGGCCGGGCATTTGGCTTGGAATCGGGCTCGGCGAAGGCATGTGCGAGGGCGAAGACAGCCCGCGCATGTGCACCGAGGTCCGTCGCATAGCTGCGATCCGTGGCACCGAAATCGTGCTGGATCGCGGGCTCGATCTCGAGCATCGCAAAGGGGAGGCCGTGGGAGTGGAGTTCGTGCGTTACGCCTGGTACTCGGATGTGGACACCGGCACGGTGTTCTTTCACGATCACGTGAATTTCAACTCGTGGGACCATGGCCTGTTTGGTGCGCACATCATCGAGCCCGAAGGTTCCACCTATCATGACCCCACTACGGGTGCGATCGTGCGAAGCGGCGCCGTGGTCGATATCCATGCTCCACGACGAGCGTCGGTCGGAGCCGGACAGCACGGCAGCTTCCGAGAATTCGTGCTTTTCCATCACAACCGAAATGCGGGCCGTCGTGGCGCCAGCGCCGACGCGCCGGGGGCCTCGATCAACTTGCTGAGCGAGCCGCTGCGCGAGCGTGCCGGCGATGCCGCCGACAAGTTCTCGTCCGCACTGCATGCGGATCCGTGGACGCCTTTGCCGCAGGCCTATGTGGGAGATCCCTTCGTCATCCGCCACCTGAGCGTGCTCGAGCGCGTGGGAGGCCTGCGCATGACCGGTCACCGTTTTCGCCTGGAACGTTGGGCAGGCAACGGCGCGCTGTCGGACACATCCCAGATCGGGATTTCCGAGCGCTTCGACATCCTGCTCGATGTTGGGGCCGGTGGTGTGCAGCGCCGCCCCGGCGACTACCTGTACTACAGCACCGTTGCGCGCGAGCTCATCGACGGAGCTTGGGGTATCGTGCGCGTGCACGGGGACGCGCAGCCTGACTTGAGGCCGCTGCCGGATCGTCCGCAGGTTGCCGGGCGCGATGGGGACGCGCACGTGGATGAAGACGGATCGTACGGGGCAGACGGCGAACGCGACCAGGATCGGTACGACGACGAAGGGGTGAGTCGTGTCGTTGGCGTTTCGCCGGCCGTATGTCCCTCCCAGGCGCCGGTACGCGCGTACGACGTGGACATCACGCAGGCGCACATCGTAACGAGCGATCAACCGCTCCGAGTTCGTGACGGCGTCGTCTACCGGCTTCACGAGGACGGAGCACCGCCGGCCGACGTCATCGCGCGCGAGCCCCTGGTGCTGCGCGTAAACGAAGGGGAGTGCTTGCGAGTCACGCTGCACAACTACCTCGAGAAGCGCGCTTCCTTCAGCCTCGGAATGCTCGCCTCTGACCCGACCACTTCCTTCGGCCCTCCCGTGGGCAATAACCCTGACTCGACCACCGCCCCCGGAGGCTCGCGCACCTACGAGTACTACGCCGACGAGGAGCTCGGAGTGGCGGTGGCCCTCAACCTGGCCGCCCTCGACAGCCTGGCCAAGGGGGCATTCGCAGCCGTGGTGGTGGAGCCGGCGGGATCCGAGTACCTGGATCCCTATACCGGGCTCCCGGCGGCGACCGGGCTCGCCGCGGATGTGGAGGGTCCCGCGGGCAGCTTCCGGGAGTTCGTCGCGCTCGTACACGACGAGGATCCGGTGCTTGGCCAGAGCCGCATGCCGTATCCGCAGCACGCGAGCGGGTTTTCCGGTCTGAGCTACAGCGCGAAGGCCCTGTCCGACCGAGGCATTCGGGACAACCCAGCCGCCGTCTTCAGCAGCGAAAAGTGGGGCGACCCGCGCTACGTGTTTGAAGCACACGCGGGGGATCCGGTGCGCTTTCGGGTCGCTGCCCCGTGGACCGAGCAGGCGCATGTATTCGCTGTCGACGGGCACCGCTGGCCGCTGGAGCCAGGGCTCGCCGGCTCGGAGCGAGTGTTCTCGCGGCCGCTCATGGGTGGCTACACTTTCGATGCGCCGCTGGTCGGCGGTGCCGGCGCTGGATTCGCACGTACCGGCGATTACTTGTTCAAGGACTTGCGGCGCCCGTTTCTGCAAGCAGGAATCTGGGGGATCGTGTCGGTGACCGAGGCGGCCGAGCACCTTCGCCCGCTGGGTAGCCCGGCTCCGTTTGTCGGCGACCCGGACGCGCGGGGCGAGGTGCCTGCGGACGACAGCGATGTCCTGGCCGCGGCGCAGGCCCTCAGGGAGCCGGGGTTCGTCACGGTTCACCAGCGAGGAATGACCGTGGGCGGAGTGCCGATCGGGCGACCGTTCGTGGCGGGTGACATGCGCGGAACAGCGGATATGCCGCTGCGCCAGGGCCTACTCAACGGTGACGAACGGGTGTGGTTCTTTCTCTCCGACGCGTCCGATCAAGAATTCGCCGAGCACATGGGCATCCTATGGTCGCGAGCACTCGGGGAGGCGGATCCCCGATCGATCGAAGAGGGGGCCGAGCTCAACGAGCATCTGCATCCGGCCTGGAATTTCACGCAGGGTCCCGGAACCGTCGCTTACGTAGACCCCCTCACGGGCACGGTCGTTCGTCCCAGGGCTAACGCCCGCTACTCGCCGCTGAAGAGGATTACCTGGCGAGGCCGCGACATCGTTGTCAACGCTCCCTTTGTGAAGTGGGGCGACGGTCCCGGCCAGCAGCTGATCATCGATCGGGGCGGCTGCGATCCGCGCATCCGTCTCAATGCACCGTCTCCGACCTTCTTCGGCGGGGGTCCAGCCGGCTGTAGCGACGACCCTGCCGACTGGAACGAGCCCGGTGTGATCTACGCTGGCGGTCAGGGGCTGTCGATTCGCTTCATCCCAAACGAGTCCGCCTGTGCCGGGCAGATCGATACGAGCGAGTGCGCGCGCTACACTGCGAAGCTTCACATCGGCACGCACCGTAGGGATCTGTTTCCCTACTACAACGTGTTCGAGGCCAGCAAGCTCCCGGCCGCCGAGAACATGGGTGTGATCCATGCTCCCAAGCTGGCGAACGTGGGCTCGCCCTCGACCGAGCTGTTCAACACCTTTGCCGGCGCCAACAAGGCTGCCGCGCACATCATGCAGTTCGGCAACGGCGTGTTCGGTGACATCCTCGGTCCCCGGCGCTTTCAGCCCGGGCTGACGTCCTACGGTACACCCACCTTCAACGACTACAGCCCCATGTGGCATATTACCTGGCTGTTTTGGGATTGCGATCAAGACGGCGTCTTGGTGCGCGACAACGCCAACCGCTCGACTGGTGCGGTTCCGACCTGCAGCGTTCCAGGTTTCTGTCCGGATCATGGTGTGGATTTCGATCCCTTCCAGATGGACGACGAGGATGTGCTGTGTGGGGATTTTGCACGAACCGCAAGCGGCAACCCCGATGGTTTCATCTACGTAGACGAGCTCCAGCATCTCAAGGATCACGGCTACTTGCTCGAGACCCAGGCCCCGCCGGGGTGGCTTGGCGGAGCGCCCTTCGAAGATCCCAAGCCGCTGTTCGTGAATTGCCCGACACCGGTCTCGGTGAACTTCCTGCCCTAGCGCCGACCGGTGCTCGCGAAGCTCGAATGTGCACGTTGCGCCAGGCCGTCCCCGTGTTCGCCGCGTCGGCCGCGCTGGCGCTGACCGCGGGCTGTGAACGCTCCAGGCCCTACGATCCCCACGAGGTTGCCGTCCCATGGATCGCGCCGGAGCTTAACGGCAGGCATGGGTCGCACGGCGATTTTCACCTCGGCGAGCAGCGGGGCAAGGTCGTCGTTCTTTCTTTCGGTTACGCCTACTGTCCCGACGTGTGTCCGATGACGCTGGCCAACCTGAGGGATGCGTACGCGAAGCTGGGTACGAAGAGCGAGCAGGTCAGCGTAGTGTTCGTTACGGTCGATCCAGAACGTGACGAACCAGACAAGCTGGCTGAATTTGTCGCGAGCTTCAATCCGGGCTTCTACGGCATCGTGCTCGACGACGCGTCGCTTGCGTTGGCGAAGAAGTCGTTCGGGCTCGAGGTGTACAAGCGGTATCCTCGGCCCGGTAGTCGCCAGGGCTACTACTTCGTAGACCATACCGGTCTGTTGTTTGTGCTCGACCGCGCTGGCAGGGTGAGGTTCAAGGTTCCGGTGGATGTTTCGATCGAGGATCTGACTTCGCGGCTGCGTGTCGTGGTGAACGGCTAGTGCCCGAGGAAGGCTCTGGGATCAGGATCAGGAGGCCTAATGAAGCCGAAACGCGGAAGTCGTTGCTGGCCCGTACCAGTACCACGGATCACAAGTTCACCAGCGTCCTCCGGACTCGTGGACGCGCCTGCACCTCCGCAGCTGCACGGACTCCGTCCGCTGCGCCAGGCAGAACTGCAGGCGCGTTCGGTCCGGGTTCTGGAACCGGCCCCAGGACTGGCGAGGACCGGCTCCGGAACCCGGATCGGCGACCAGTGCATCCGTGGACCTCTGGTCGGTTTGGCGCTGTGCCTGCTCGCGTTGGCGGCTCCGGCATGCAAGGGGGACGGGGAGCAACGGCCTCCAAGACAAGAACATCGCACAACTGCCCATCAACCGGAGCCATCCGAAACCCAGGCACGCCGAACCAAGCTCGAGTCGGAAGCCCCGGCGGCCGACATGCTCGCGATCGAACACGCCCGCGCGCCGGCCACCGGCCAGGCCCGCGCGGCTGCGGTGTATCTGCGCGTGATCAACGGGTCCAATACACCCGATCGTCTGGTGGCGGCGCATGCGCCGCTCGCTGCCAGCACCGAGATGCACGAAAGCAGGCTCGAACAGGGTGTCGTGCGCATGGTCGCCCATCCGAATGGTTTCGAGGTGCCGGCAGGTGGCAGTCTGGAGCTGGCCCCCGGCGGCAAGCACATCATGCTGCTGGGGCTGCGCAAGCCGCTAGCAGCAGGCGCCAGTCTGGAGCTCGATCTTCGCTTCGCGCGTGCAGGGGAACGCAAGCTGGAGGTTTCCATCACGCCCCGCACCGCGGCACATTCGCACAGCAAGCACGAGGGCCACTCAAAACACTAGTACCTCGCCACAGGAATCCTGATCGTTTGGCCCCAGCCCTGGCGCCCGCTGGCGGCGTTGGGACCTCCT